>NZ_JBUDHV010000005.1:0-168720 GCF_054956795.1 Streptomyces sp. SYSU D01066-1
GGGCCCCCCCCCCCCCCCCCCCCCCCGCCCCCCCGGCGCCCGCGGCCCCCCCCCCCCCCCCCCCCCCCCCCCCGGCCCCGACCCACCCACCGCACCCCGGGCGCTACCCGCACCCCCACCGAACCCGCACAGGCGCCGCAGGCACACACGCACCCCACCCCGCACAGGCGCCGCAGGCACCCCCCGCCCAAGCGCCGCAGGCACCCCGCACCCGCAAGCCCCCTGCCCCCACACAAAACGGCCCCGCCCACCCAGGACGGGACCGTTCGAGAAGCCACCCGTCAGCGACGCGCGACCCCCTCCGCCCGGGCGGCCGCGGCCACCGCCGCCGTCACCGCCGGCGCGACCCGCTCGTCGAACGGCGACGGAATCACGTACTCCGCCGAGAGGTCGTCCCCCACGACCGAGGCCAACGCCTCCGCCGCGGCCAGCTTCATCCCCTCGGTGATCCGAGAGGCCCGCACCTGCAGCGCCCCCGCGAAGATCCCCGGGAACGCCAGCACGTTGTTGATCTGGTTCGGGAAGTCCGACCGCCCGGTGGCGACCACCGCCGCGTACTTGTGCGCGACCTCGGGATGCACCTCGGGGTCCGGGTTGGCCATGGCGAACACGAACGCCCCCGGAGCCATCGACGCCACCGCTGCCTCCGGCACCGTCCCGCCGGAAACCCCGATGAAGACGTCCGCGCCTTCCAGCGCCGCCTCCAGCGACCCGCTCCGCCCGGCCTTGTTCGTGAACTCGGCCAGCTCCCGCTTCACCGGCGTCAGATCGTCCCGGTCCGCCGACACGACCCCCTTCCGGTCCGCCACGGCGACGTCCCCGACACCGGCCTCGACCAGCATCTTCGCGATGGCGACGCCCGCCGCTCCCGCGCCCGAGATCACCGCCCGCAGCTCGCCCAGCGACCGCCCGCTCAGCCGCGCCGCGTTCCGCAGCGCCGCCAGCGTCACGACCGCCGTACCGTGCTGGTCGTCGTGGAAGACCGGGATGTCCAGCCGCTCCTGCAGCTTCCGCTCGATCTCGAAGCACCGCGGCGCCGAGATGTCCTCCAGGTTGACCCCGCCGAACGACGGCGCGAGCCGCGCCACCGTCTCGACGATCTCGTCCGCGTCCGTGCAGTCCAGCGCGATCGGCACCGCGTCCACGCCGCCGAACTGCTTGAACAGGATCGCCTTCCCCTCCATCACCGGAAGGGAGGCCCGCGGCCCGATGTCCCCGAGCCCGAGCACGGCCGTACCGTCCGTCACGACCGCCACGACCGACGACTTCCATGTGTACTCGTCGACCAGCTCCGGCTGCTCGGCGATCGCGCTGCACACTTTCGCGACACCGGGCGTGTACGCCAGGGACAGGTCGTCCTTGTCCCGGACCGGCACCGTGGCCCGCACGGCCATCTTGCCGCCGCGGTGCAGGGCGAACGCGGGATCGAGATCGAGGGAGTCGAGGGAGTCGAGGGAGGACCCACTGCCGCTGACGCCGCCACCGACGCCGCCGGCACTGAGCCCGCCGCCGACACCGGGACTGTCGTCGTCACTGATGCTGTCGCCGACGCCGATGCTGTCGCCGACACTGTCGCTGCGAGGATTGACGATCTCCGCTGCCACTTCGTAGTACCCCTTAAGAGTTCATGGTGTGAGGGTGTGTCCGCTCCGGGTGAGGAGCGGGCGGGACCGCGCAAGACCCAGGTGATTGATGCGTACGGGCCTGTACGCGACGAGCGCGCCGCACACGCGCCCTGAGCCCCGGATGAGGGGTGTGAAGAACCTTCATACCGGACGCGGGCTCCCCAGGACGAGTCCAATGGGCGCAAGCTCACACACCGGCCCACGCGTGCCCCCGGGGAGGCCCGCATAACGAACACGATCAGTCATATGCCAGTGACATGACCCACACCATCACTTCCGGCCAACATCCCGACAACTCTTGACACCACCCCGGAGAAGCCGCGCCTCGCCCCATCCCGCCCCGCCTCACCGAAGATCTTCCGGCCGGAAGCATCGATTCCCGCAAACGTTCGGTCGCGATTGACCGGCCTGCTCCGGTTCGCGACACCACCCGTTATCCGATTTTGACATCACAGGTCCCCTGAACGGCTCCGTCCGAATGGCAAGATGCCGTAATCGCACGAGGTCGCGGCACTCGAAGAGGTGTGCCCAAGCCGACCCCCGTGCGCTGCCGTCGACGACCGCCGCACGCACCCCGTCGACCGTCGACCGTCGGCCCACGGCGCCCGCCGGCCCCTCCGTCGGACGCCCCGCCCCATCGGCTGCTCCACCCATCCGCCGGAGGAACCCACATGACCGCACGCTCCACCCGTCGTACGACCGCCGTGTCCTCCCGCACCGCCGCGGTCGGCGCCGTCGCGGTCGCGGGCGCGCTGCTGCTCACCGGCTGCGGCGACCAGACCAAGGACGACGGCTCCGACGGCACGAAGTCGTCGAGCAGCGCCCCGCTGGCCGACAAGCTCCCCCAGGCCATCCGCGACAAGGGCGTCATCAAGGTCGGTTCCGACATCGCCTACGCGCCGGTGGAGTTCAAGGACGACTCCGGCAAGACGGTCGGCATCGACCCGGACCTCGCGGAGGCGATGGGCAAGCAGCTCGGCGTGACGTTCGAGTTCGAGAACGCCACCTTCGACACGCTCATCGGCGGCCTCGCCGCCAAGCGCTACGACATCGCCATGTCGGCCATGACCGACACCAAGAAGCGCCAGGAGGGCATCGACGCCGAGACCGGCAAGAAGGTCGGCGCGGGCGTCGACTTCGTCGACTACTTCACCGCGGGTGTCTCCCTCTACACCAACAAGGGCGACGACCAGTCCATCAAGACCTGGGACGACCTGTGCGGCAAGACCATGGCCGTGCAGCGCAACACCTTCTCCCACGACCTCGCCAAGGAACAGGCGGCGAAGTGTACGAAGGACGGCGAGAAGACCCTGAAGATCGAGGACTTCAGCACCAACCCCGAGGCCGAGACCCGGATGCGCTCCAAGGGCGCGGACGTCGTCTCCGCCGACTTCCCGATCGCCGCGTACTCCGTGAAGAACTCCGGCGGTGGCGAGTACTTCGAGCTGGTCGGCGACCAGGTCGAGGCGGGCCCGTACGGCATCGCCGTGGCCAAGGACAACACCGAACTGCGTGACGCGCTCCAGGCGGCCGTCCAGGCGATCATCGACAACGGCGAGTACAAGAAGATCATCGACAAGTGGGGCGTCGCGGACGGCGCGGTCACCGAGTCCAAGATCAACGGCGGCTCCTGACCCGGCACCGCCCGGCTCGGCCCGGCCGACTCGGCACCGCCCGGCTCGGTACCACCCGGCTCGGCCCGCCCGACTCGGCACCGTTCGACTCAGCACCGTTCGATTCGACATCGTTCGACTCGGCACTGAAAGGCTCCACCCGTGACTGCTGACGTCAGCAAGACGGACGGTCCCGGCACGACTCCCCCCGCCCGCCCGGAGGCCGTCAAGGCCGTCCCGGTCCGGCACCCGTGGCGGTACGTGTCCGCGGTCGTCGCCCTCGCCCTGCTGGGCGCCGTCGTCTACGCCTTCGCCCAAGGCAAGATCAACTGGGCTGCGATCCCCGACTACTTCTTCGACGACCGCATCCTCGAAGGCGTCTGGAACACCCTGCTCCTGACCGTGCTGTCGATGCTCATCGGCATCGTCGGCGGCATCCTGCTCGCGGTGATGCGCCTGTCGAAGAACCCGGTGACCTCGTCCATCGCGTGGTTCTACATCTGGTTCTTCCGCGGCACCCCGGTCCTGGTCCAGCTCTTCGTCTGGTTCAACCTCGGCCTGGTCTTCGAGTACATCAACCTGGGTCCGGTCTACAAGGACTACTGGTCGTCCTTCATGACGCCGCTGCTGACGGCGCTGCTCGGCCTCGGCCTCAACGAGGCCGCCTACATGGCCGAGATCTGCCGGGCCGGCCTGCTCTCGGTCGACGAGGGCCAGACCGAGGCGTCGCACGCGCTCGGCATGAGCCAGGGCAAGACCCTGCGCCGGATCGTCATCCCGCAGGCGATGCGGGTGATCGTGCCGCCCACCGGCAACGAGGTCATCAACATGCTGAAGACGACCTCGCTCGTCTCGGCGGTGCAGTACTACGACCTGTTCAAGGAGGCTCAGGACATCGGCCAGAACGCGGGCTCCACGGTGGAGATGTACTTCCTCGCCGCCGCCTGGTACCTGATCATGACCTCGGTCCTGAGCGTCGGTCAGTACTACATCGAGCGCCACTACGCCCGGGGCTCGACCCGCGCCCTCCCGCCGACCCCGCTCCAGCGCTTCCGCTCCGCCGTCCTCCCCACACGCCGCCCGAAGGGGGTCCCGGCATGACCCGGACCGCGACACCGGCCACCACCACCCCCATGGTGAAGGCCGAGGGCGTCCACAAGTCCTTCGGCCAGGTCGAGGTCCTCAAGGGCATCGACCTCCAGGTGAACTCCGGCGAGGTCTTCTGCCTCATCGGCCCCTCCGGCTCCGGCAAGTCCACCTTCCTCAGGTGTATCAACCACCTCGAAAAGATCAACGCCGGGCGTCTGTACGTCGACGGCGAGCTGGTCGGCTACCGCCAGAAGGGCGACAAGCTCTACGAGCTCAAGGACAGCGAGGTCGCCCTCAAGCGCCGCGACATCGGCATGGTGTTCCAGCGCTTCAACCTGTTCCCGCACATGACGGCCGTGGAGAACGTCATGGAGGCCCCGATCCAGGTCAAGGGCGTACCGCGGGCCCAGGCCCGGGAGCGCGCCGGCCAGCTCCTGGAACGCGTCGGCCTCGCCGACAAGGCCGGCAACTACCCCTCCCAGCTCTCCGGCGGCCAGCAGCAGCGCGTCGCCATCGCCCGCGCCCTGGCGATGGACCCCAAGCTGATGCTGTTCGACGAGCCGACCTCGGCCCTCGACCCGGAGCTGGTCGGCGACGTCCTGGACGTCATGCGCGACCTCGCGGAGTCCGGCATGACGATGGTGGTCGTCACCCACGAGATGGGCTTCGCCCGCGAGGTGGGCGACAGCCTGGTCTTCATGGACGGCGGCGTGGTGGTCGAGTCGGGCGACCCGCGCGACGTCCTGACCGATCCGCGGCACGAACGGACGAAGGCGTTCCTGTCCAAGGTGCTCTGAGGGACGAGGGGCGGCACGGCGCCGCGCGGACCGCCCCTCGCCCACGTCCCCTCCCGCCTACTTCAAGGCGAGCAGCAGCGTGTCCGACGGCGAGCACCACACCGGCCGCGCTTCCCCGAAGCCCTTCTCCCGCAGCACGCGCGCGTGCCACGCCACCGGCGGGGTGTCCCCCTCCGCGTGCTCGCCGTAGAGGGCGAACCGCCGGGCCGTCGGCTCCGCGAGCACCGGGTCCTCGGCGGCGAGCTGCCACCACCGGGACCAGTCGAGGGCGCCGTCCCGCTCGGCGGCCGCCATCTCCGCGTGCCGCCGCTCCCGCTCCGCCGCGTTGATCCGGGGCGTCGTGTCGTCGATCATGTGGTCCGCGTTCATGAAGACACCGCCGTCGCGGACCAGCTCCGCGACCCGACCGTAGAGGGCCGCGAGGGGTTCGGTGTGGAGCCAGTGCAGGGCCGTGGCGGTCAGTACCGCGTCGTACGAGTCGTACGGCAGCCCGCTCGCCCACGCGGGGTCCCTCAGGTCGGCGGTGACCAGCGAGACCCGCTCGTCCCCGGCGAAGGTGCCCGCCGCGATGGCCAGCAGCGCCGGGTCGAGGTCGACCCCGGTACTGGTGGCCCCGGGGAACCGGGCGAGCACCCGCGCCGTGATGCTCCCCGTGCCGCAGGCCAGGTCGAGCACCCGCGGCGCCGTGCCGACGAGCGCCTCCACCATGTCCAGCATGATCCGGAACCGCTCCTCGCGGTCGGGCATGTACCACTCCTGCTGCCGGTCCCAGCTCCTCTGCCAGGCCTGCCAGTCGGTACCGGTCGTGGCCGTGTCCGCGTCCGCCATCGAGCCCCTCCTCAGGTGCCGTCACGTAATACCCTGAAACCACGATCAGCCATTACCCGACCGCAGGCACGACCCTAGAGCCCCTCCGTAAGGACTACAAGTGGAACTGGCCTATTACTCGGATTACGCCGTACGACTCGTCAACACCGAGGAGCCGGAGCGGGGCAAGGACTCCCTGACCTCGGTCGAGGCCGTCCGCGAGCTCTTCGGCGCCAACCAGTCGGCGGCCCGGCGGGCCGCGGAGGCGGACGTGACCCGGTTCCGCGGGGTCCGCGCCCGCCTGCGCGCGGTGTTCGAGGCGGCCGACACCGGTGACGAGACCCTCGCCGTCGACCTGCTGAACTCCCTCCTCCTGGAGTTCCCGGTCAGCCCCCAGATCTCCGGCCACGACCACCGCGACGACGACGGCCGCCCCCTGTGGCACATGCACCTGGCCGACCACCCGTCCAACGCCACGGCCGGCTACGCCGCCATCGCCGCCATGGGCCTCGCCTTCCACCTCACGGAGTACGGCGTGGACCGTCTGGGCCTGTGCGAGGCGGCCCCGTGCCGCAACGCCTACCTGGACACCTCCACCAACCGCTCCCGCCGCTACTGCTCCGACCGCTGCGCCACCCGCGCCAACGTGGCCGCCTACCGCGCCCGCAAGCGCCTGGAGGCGGACCGGCCCGACAGCACCGGCCTGACCGCCGACAGCGCCCAGCGCACCAGCGCGAACGGCGACCGCCGCCCCGGCCCGGGCGGCCGGTAACGCAGCCGTACCCGCCCCAGCACGAGCTCCTCGGGAACGGCCCCGTAATCGGTGCTGTCACCCCCCGCGTACGGGTTGTCCCCCAGCACCCACCACCCGCCCTCACGCGGTTCCACGGCCCGCTTGACGACGAGCAGGTCCTGCTGGAAGGGATGCCGCAGCACGACCACGTCGCCCGGCCGGACCCTCGCCCCCCAGTGCACCACCACCACATCCCCGTGGTGCAGCGTGGGCACCATGGACGGCCCGGTCACCTCGGCCGGCCCGAAGGGCAGCGTCCCTCTCGCGCGCTCGGTCCCCTGCGACAGCTCCGGCATCACCCGGCACCTCCCCGGTCATTCCTCCACCAGTCCCAGTCTCACCCCGGACTTTTGTCCCAAGCCCATGGGGGCACTCGCGAAATCGCCTCCTCCAGGGAGTAATGTCCCCCCTGAGAAGACGATCACGAGGAAGGAACGCTTCATGCTTTCCCGCCTGTTTGCCCCCAGGGTCAAGGTCAGCGCCCACTGCGACCTGCCCTGCGGCGTGTACGACCCGGCCCAGGCCCGTATCGAGGCGGAGTCGGTCAAGGCCGTCCAGGAGAAGATGGCCGGCAACGACGACCCGCACTTCCAGGTGCGCGCCACCATCATCAAGGAGCAGCGCGCGGAGCTGGCCAAGCACCACGTGTCGGTTCTGTGGAGCGACTACTTCAAGCCGCCGCACTTCGAGAAGTACCCGGAGCTGCACCAGCTGGTCAACGACACCCTGAAGGCCCTCTCGGCCGCCAAGGCGTCCACCGACCCGGCCACCGGTCAGAAGGCCCTGGACTACATCGCGCAGATCGACAAGATCTTCTGGGAGACCAAGAAGGCCTGACGACCGCTCCGCTTTCCCAGGTCCCCCAGGCCGCGATCGGTGCACCATCGCGCGCCCACGGGCACCCCGAGGGGGCCCGCGGACGGGAGACGGGCCCCGCACCCATGTCGCGTGTCGCGGTGCGGGGCCCGTCGGGCCGGAGCCTTCGGCGGTGCGGCCGCACGCGGTCAGGCGCCGTGCGGACCTGCGGGCTCCGGGGTCGCGGACCTCGGCTGGTTCCCGGGCCCCAGATGTCTCTCTGACCTCTGCCGTTTCCCAGACCCGGCCTCAGGTGCCTGCCGGGCTTCACACCGGCCCCGGTGTTTCTCCGACCCCAGGTGTTTCTCACACCCCAGGCGTCTCTCACACCTCAGGCGTTTCTCCGGGTCACGAACTCGGCCAGCGCGAGCAGGCCCCCCGCCGCCTCCGGGTCGGGCACGGCCCGGGCCAGTTCCTGCATCGCCCGGCCCATCCGGTCGGCCGCCTCGGCCTGGGCCCAGTCCCGGCCGCCCGCCCGCTCCACCAGCAGCGCCGTGGCGGTGAGGTCCTCCGTGGCCTCCTCGTAGGGCGCCGCGTAGAGCGCGGCCAGCTCGGCCGCCGCGGGGGTGCCGGAGGTGAGCGCCGCCACCACCGGCAGCGACTTCTTGCGGGCCGCCAGGTCCGCCCCGGCCGGCTTGCCGGTGCGGTGCGGGTCGCCCCACAGGCCGATGACGTCGTCGATCAGCTGGAAGGCGAGCCCGGCCTCCCGGCCGAACGCGTCCAGCGCCCGTACGTCCTCCTCCGGGACGCCCGCGTACAGCGCGCCCAGCGCCGCGGCGCAGCCCAGCAGCGCGCCGGTCTTGGACTCGGCCATGGCGAGGGTCTCGCCGAGGGTGATCCCGGCCGGGTTACGCCGCTCCATCGCGGTGTCCGCCTGCTGCCCCACGCACAGTTCCACGACGCAGCCGGCGAGCCGGGCGACCGCCGCCGCGGACGCCGGGTGCGGGTCCTCGGCGAGCAGTCGCAGGGCCAGCGCCTGCAGGGCGTCACCCGCCAGGACCGCGTCGGCGTCCCCGAACACCGTCCAGGCGGTGGGCCGGTGGCGGCGGGTGGTGTCCCGGTCCATCACGTCGTCGTGCAGCAGCGTGAAGTTGTGGACCAGTTCCACCGCGACCGCCGCCCGCACGGCCGCCGCCCTGGCCCCGGGCCCGCCGAGCGCGGCGGCCGAGGCGAGGACCAGCGCGGGCCGGATCGCCTTGCCGGCGTTGCCGGCCGCCGGTGTCCCGTCGGCGTCCTGCCAGCCGAAGTGGTAGAGCGCCACCCGGCCCAGCGGGCCCGGCAGCGACGCGAGCGCCGCCCGCAGGTCCGGGTCGACCGAGGCCCGCGCCCGCCGCAGCAGCTCCGCCGCCTCGTGCCCGTCGGCGCCCTCGGGCTCCACGGCTCCCCTCTCCCCGGCGGGCCCGCGTTCCCCGGCGGGCCCGCCCCTGTCCGGCGGCACGTGCCGTTCCAGTGTCACGGTGGGCCGCGGTGCCCCGGGGGACCGGTCGCGAGCCCCCGTCATCCGCTCACCTCACGCCGGCGGGACCACGACGCGCCGGGCGTCACTGCCAGCGGCCGATCTCGACGTTCTCCAGCACGCCGAGCGCGTCCGGCACCAGCACCGCCGCCGAGTAGTAGGCCGTCACCAGGTACTTGATGATGGCCTGTTCGTTGATGCCCATGAAGCGCACCGACAGGCTCGGCTCGATCTCGTCCGGGATGCCGGTGGCGCGCAGGCCGATGACGCCCTGGTCCGCCTCGCCGGTACGCAGGGCGATGATCGAGGACGTGCGGGCCTCGGTGACCGGGATCTTGTTGCACGGGTAGATCGGCACGCCGCGCCAGGTGGGGATGCGGTTGCCGGCGATGTCGATGGTCTCGGGGACCAGGCCCCGCCTGTTCAGCTCGCGCCCGATCGCGGCGATGGCGCGCGGGTGGGCGAGGAGCAGCTTGGTGCCGCGGCGGCGGCTGAGCAGTTCGTCGAGGTCGTCCGGGCCGGGCGCACCGTCGTGCGGCTGGATGCGCTGGTCGTACTCGCAGTTGTGCAGGAGGCCGAACTCGCGGTTGTTGACCAGCTCGTGCTCCTGGCGCTCCTTGAGCGCCTCGACCGTCAGCCGGATCTGCTGCTCGGTCTGGTTCATCGGCTGGTTGTAGAGGTCGGCCACGCGCGAGTGGATGCGCAGGACGGTCTGGGCGACGCTCAGTTCGTACTCGCGGGGCTTGGCCTCGTAGTCGACGAACGTGTGCGGGATGTCGGGTTCGCCGCTGTGGCCGGCGGAGAGGTCGATCGCCTTCTCGCCGTGCTTGTTGGTGGCCTGCCGGGGCTCGGCGCGGCGCTGCTGGAGGTGCTCGCGCAGGGAGTCGCTGCGCTCGGCGATCTGCTCCACCTCCTGGCGGGGCAGCACCAGTACGGTGCAGGCGGTCACCGCGCGGGCCGTGTACTCCCAGATGGCGTCCCCGTCGAGCAGGGCCCGGTCGCCGAAGTAGGCGCCGTCGGCGAGGACTCCGAGGACCGCGTCGTCGCCGTAGGGGCCGGTGCCGATCTTCTCCACCTTGCCGTGCGCCAGCAGGTGGACCTCTTCGTTCGGGCTGCCGAACGAGGCGATGACGTCGCCCGGTCCGAACTGCCGTTGCTCACAGCGGCGGGACAGTTCCGAGAGCACCTCGTCGTCCTCGTAGGACCGCAGGGCCGGCAGTTCGGTCAGCTCCGCGGGGATCACCTCGACGCGGTCGCCGGTCTTCACGAACGTCACCCGGCCGTCGCCCACGGCGAAGGTCAGGCGCCGGTTCACACGGTACGTACCGCCCTGGATGTCGACCCAGGGCAGCATGCGCAGCAGCCAGCGCGAGCTGATCTCCTGCATCTGGGGAACGGACTTGGTGGTGGTGGCCAGGTTCCGCGCCGCCGCCGTGCCGAGGCTCTGCTGCGGCCTGGTCTGCTCGGTGCGGACCTCTTCGCCTACCGACATAAGGAATTGCCCTCCCGGTCATGCCCGGCGCACCCGCGCCGGGCATCGATGTGCGGGCCTCAGCCTTCCTCACCCGGCGTGCCGGTGCTATTACCCGAAAGAGCGGGAATGGGACACCGGCCCCCGGGGCAGACTTGGGCCTTCGGTCCCGCGCTCCCGGGGCTCCGCGGCCCGGCGCAACGCCCTTGTCGGAAAAGGACGTTGTCCGAAACAGACCGTACGGAGACCGGACAGGCGGTAGACGTGGCTCCGTTTTGGTACAAGCACCGTACGAGGCGGTCGCGTCGGGCGGCCGCGCGGAGCGAAGGAGCCGGTGATGGCCGCACCGATGTCCGCGAGCAGTTTCCTCAGAGCGCTGAAGGCCGAGGGCCTCACGGTCGTCGAGGTCGGCGACTGGCGCACGCACAACCGCAACTCCAAGGGCGCCTGGGGCCCGGTCCACGGCGTGATGATCCACCACACCGTGACCAAGGGCAGCGCGCGGACCGTGGACATCTGCCGCAAGGGCTACGAGGGGCTGCCCGGCCCGCTGTGCCACGGCGTCATCACCAAGGACGGCAGGGTCCACCTGGTCGGCTACGGCCGCGCCAACCACGCCGGCCTCGGCGACGACGACGTACTGCGCGCGGTGATCGCGGAGAAGGGGCTGCCCAAGGACAACGAGGCGAACACCGACGGCAACGCCCGCTTCTACGGGTTCGAGTGCGAGAACCTCGGTGACGGCGAGGACCCGTGGCCGGAGAAGCAGCTGGAGGCCATCGAGAAGGCCGCCGCGGCCGTCTGCCGCCACCACGGCTGGAACGAGCGGTCCGTCATCGGGCACCTGGAATGGCAGCCGGGGAAGGTGGACCCGCGCGGGTTCACCATGAAGGCGATGCGCGAGCGCATCCGGGACCGCCTGAAGTGACCGGGCCCCGAGCCGCCGGCGCACCGGGGTGACAATGGCAGGGTGACCAGCGACGACGTACCCGGCCTGACCGCCCTCGGCCCCCGGCTGCCCTCGCCGGTGCGGGAGCTCGCCGACGAGCGGTTCGAGCGGCGGGGCGTGCGGCTGCTGCTCAAGCGGGACGACTTGATCCATCCGGCGCTGACCGGCAACAAGTGGCGCAAGCTGGCGCCCAACCTCGCGGCCGCCGCCGGCCGTACCGTGCTGACCTTCGGCGGGGCCTGGTCCAACCACCTGCGGGCCACCGCCGCCGCCGGGCGGCTGCTCGGCCTGGCCACGGTCGGCGTGGTGCGCGGCCACGAGCTGGCCGGCCGCCCGCTCAACGACTCGCTCGCGCGGTGCGCCGCCGACGGCATGCGGCTGCACTTCACCGACCGGTCGACGTACCGCCGCAAGACCGAGCCAAAGACCCTGGCGGCCCTCCTGGCGGCGGCCGGGGCGCCGGAGGCGTACGTGGTGCCCGAGGGCGGCAGCAACGCCGCGGCGGTGCGCGGCTGCCGGGCCCTCGGCGAGGAGCTGGCCGGCCGGGCCGACGTGGTCGCCGTCGCCTGCGGCACCGGCGGCACGCTGGCCGGGCTGGCCGCCGGTCTCGGCCCCGGGCAGCGGGCGCTCGGCGTCCCGGTGCTGAAGGGCGGCTTCCTGGAGGGCGACGTGCGGCGGCTCCAGGAGCGGGCGTTCGGCGGGCCCCGCGGTGCCTGGAGCCTGGACGACCGCTTCCACTTCGGCGGCTACGCGCGCGTGCCCGACGAGCTGGACGCCTTCGCCGCCGGCTTCGAACGCCGCCACGGGCTGCCCGTGGAGCGCCTGTATGTCGCCAAGATGCTGTACGCGCTGCTCACGCTGACCGAGGAGGGCGCCTTCCCGCGCGGCACGACCCTGGCGGCGGTGGTCACCGGCCGGCCGTTCCCGTAGGCGTCACACCGTCTCCCGGTACGCCGCCGCCTCCTCCAGGTCCAGCCGGCGCAGCAGCGTGCGCAGCATCTCGTCGTCGATGTGCCGGCCGTCCCGGAGCCTGACGAAGACCTCGCGTTCGGCGCCGATCATCTCCCTGGACAGCCGCCGGTAGGTGTCGTCGACGGTCTCCCCGGTGACGGGGTCGGCCCGGCCGAGCCGTTCCCAGACGGCGTTGCGGCGGCGTTCCAGGACCGTGCGCAGCCGCTCGGCGAGCGGTCCGGGCAGAGCGTTGCGCGGGTCGGCGAGCAGGTCGTCCAGGCGCTGCTCGGCGGCCCGGGACGCCTGGGCCTGGGCGTTGGCCTCGGCCAGGGTCTCGGCCTGGACGTCGTGGCCGGGGAAGTCCAGCAGGCGGATCAGCGGCGGCAGCGTCACGCCCTGGACGACCAGGGTGCCGATGACCGTGGTGAAGGTGAGGAAGAGGATCAGGTTGCGTTCGGGGAAGGGTTCGCCGCCGTGCACGGTCAGCGGGACGGAGAAGGCGATGGCCAGGGAGACCACGCCCCGCATGCCGGCCCAGGCGATGACGAAGGGCTGTTTCCAGGTCGGGTCCTCCTCACGCGCGCGCACGCGTGCCGAGACGGCGCGGGGCAGGAAGGTCGCCGGGTAGCACCACACGAACCGGGCCGCGACCACCACCAGGAAGAGGGCGAGCGCGTACCAGGCGGCCCGGACGCCCTCGTACGCGCCGAGGCCCTTGAGGACCACGGGGAGCTGGAGGCCGATCAGGGCGAAGACGGAGGACTCCAGGACGAAGGCGACCATCTTCCACACCGCCTCCTCCTGGAGGCGGGTGGCGAACCCCACCTCCCACGCGCGGTGGCCGAGGTACAGGGCGACGACGACGACCGCCAGCACCCCGGAGGCGTGCACCTGTTCCGCCACCGCGTAGGCGACGAAGGGGATCAGCAGGGAGAGCGTGTTCTGGAGCAGCGGTTCCCTCAGGCGGGCGCGCAACCGGTGCAGCGGCACCATGAGCACCAGTCCGACGCCGACGCCGCCCACCGCGGCGACCAGGAACTCGCCGATCCCGCCGGCCCAGGTGGCGCCCTCGCCCACCGCCGCCGCGAGCGCCACCTTGTAGGCGGTGATCGCGGTGGCGTCGTTCACCAGGGACTCGCCCTGGAGGATGGTGGTGATCCGGGACGGCAGTCCGACCCGGCGGGCGACGGCCGTGGCCGCGACGGCGTCCGGCGGTGCCACCACCGCGCCGAGCACCAGGGCGGCGGTCAGCGGCAGGTCCGGCACGATCAGGCAGGCGGCCCAGCCGACGACGCAGGTCGCGAAGAGCACGTAGCCCACGGAGAGCAGGGCGACGGGCCGCAGCTGGGCGCGCAGGCCCAGGTAGGAGCTGTCGGTGGCCGCCGTGTACAGCAGCGGGGGCAGCAGCAGCGGCAGCACGACGTGCGGGTCGAGGGTGTAGTCGGGCACGCCGGGGACGTAGCTGACCGCCAGTCCGGCCGCGACCAGCAGCAGCGGCGCGGGCACCGGTGCGCGCCGGCCCGCCGCGGCCACCGCCGCGCTCCCCGCCACCAGCGACAGCAGCGGCATCACGTCCATGGTTCCCGCCCGCCCTCTTCCTCCGCGCGGTCCCCCGCGCGCCCGTCGTAACCTGGCAATCATGAAACAGTGCACGCACGCCGACGCGCTGCCGCACCCGGAGCCGGAGCCGCTCAGCGGGACCTGCCCGGAGTGCCTGGCCGAGGGCACGGACCCGGTGCAGTTGCGGCTCTGCCTCACCTGCGGCCATGTCGGCTGCTGCGACTCCTCCCCGAAACGGCACGCCACGGGGCATCATGAACAGACCGGGCATCCCGTGATGCGCACCTTCGAGCCGGGCGAGGACTGGCGCTGGTGCTTCGTCGACCACATGCTCGTGTAGGGACCGAAGGGCGGCGGGAGGGTACGGTTCGACCGCCTGACGTCTGGGTACGTCAACCCGGCGCACGCTCTTCCGATTTGGTCCCGCCCAACCCCTAGCCACTGTGCGTATTCATGTGTTTACTATGAGTGACAGCAAGGGGTTGGGGTCTCGGGGACAGGAAAGCATGGAGCGCGATAACGTCACCGCTGAACCACTGAACCACGTATCGCGTCACCGCGTTACCCGAGGGGCGACCCTCGGCCCTGAAACGCTTGTACCACCTTGGAGGTGAGGGTGTCCCAGTTCGCAGGCGAGCCCGCGACCCAGGACTTCGTCGAAGTCCGGCTGCCGGCCGCGGGGGCCTACCTGTCGGTGCTGCGTACGGCGACGGCCGGCCTCGCGGCCCGTTTGGACTTCACCCTCGACGAGATCGAGGACTTGCGCATCGCGGTGGACGAGGCCTGCGCGATCCTGCTCCAGCAGGCCGTGCCCGGCTCCGTGCTCAGCTGTGTCTTCCGCCTCGTCGACGACTCGCTGGAGGTCACCGTGTCGGCGCCGACCACCGACGGCCACGCGCCCTCGCGGGACACCTTCGCCTGGACCGTCCTGTCCGCGCTGGCGGGCAAGGTCTCCTCCGCCGTGGACGAGGACGACACCGTGTCGATCAGCCTCTACAAACAGCGCGGCGCGGGACCCGGGCCGGCGTGAGGAAGGACGGGCCGGTGCGGGACGAGGAGCGCGGCACACGGGGGCTGCCGGCCGAGGGCGAACATCCTGCGAGCGGAGCCCGGAGCAGGGCGGGCGGCATCGACGGCATCCCCGAGCAGGCCCGTCCGCATCCCGAGGAGACCGGTGCCCAGTCCGGCGTCCCGGGCGGCGGACAGCGGGCCGGGGAGCGGGACGGCGCCGCGCAGAGCGTGCCTTCGGACGGGCGGAGCGGGGGCGATCCCGTCCCGCCCGGCCGATCGGAGGCGAGGGCTCCGGAAAGGGCTACGGGCGGGACGATGAGCGAGCACGAGCGACGATCCGAGGACGAGGTGCCCGGCGCGCGGGGCGTGCCGGAACAGCACGGCCGGCACGACCCGCAGGACCGCGGCGGGGCCCGTGCCCTCTTCGCCGAGCTGCGCCGCATGGACGCCGGCACCCCGGAGTACGCGGAGCTGCGCAACCGGCTGGTGCGCATGCACCTGCCGCTCGTCGAGCACCTCGCCCGCCGCTTCCGCAACCGCGGGGAGCCCCTCGACGACCTCACCCAGGTCGCCACCATCGGCCTGATCAAGTCGGTCGACCGCTTCGACCCGGAGCGCGGCGTGGAGTTCTCCACGTACGCGACCCCGACGGTGGTCGGCGAGATCAAGCGGCACTTCCGGGACAAGGGCTGGGCGGTGCGGGTGCCGCGCCGGCTCCAGGAGCTGCGGCTGTCGCTGACCACGGCGACGGCGGAGCTGTCCCAGCTGCACGGCCGCTCCCCCACCGTGCACGAGCTGGCCGAGAAGCTGGCCATCTCGGAGGAGGAGGTCCTGGAGGGACTGGAGTCCGCCAACGCGTACTCGACGCTCTCGCTGGACGTCCCCGACACCGACGACGAGTCCCCGGCGGTCGCCGACACCCTCGGCGCGGAGGACGAGGCGCTGGAGGGCGTGGAGTACCGGGAGTCGCTCAAGCCGCTCCTGGAGGACCTGCCGCCTCGGGAGAAGCGCATCCTGCTGCTGCGGTTCTTCGGCAACATGACCCAGTCGCAGATCGCCCAGGAAGTCGGCATCTCCCAGATGCACGTCTCCCGGCTGCTGGCCCGCACCCTGGCCCAGTTGCGGGAGAAGCTGCTCGTGGAGGAGTGAGCCGCGGCCCCGCCGCCGCTTCCGCCCCCTGTGCCGCCCGTGCTACTTCCGCGGCTCCCCGGGTCCCCTGATCCCGAGGGCCCGGGTGGTCTCGGGGTGGACGATCAGGACGAGCGCCGCGACGGCCACCACGGCCAGCACGATCCCGGCGGGAATGGCGACGCTGTCGGCCTGGAGCAGGTTGTAGGCCACCGGCAGCGCCATGATCTGCGTGATCACCGCCGGGCCCCGGCTCCAGCCGCGCCGGGCGAGCAGACCGCGGGCGGCGAGCAGCGGCAGCAGGGCGAGGACGATCAGGGTGATGCCGCCGGTGACGGCCTGGGAGCGGCTGTCGGGGTGCCCCGTGAGGCCGCCGACGAGCATCCAGGCCCCGCCGACGACGAGCGCGAGTCCCTCCAGTCCGGCGAGTACGGCCGCGGCGGTCAGCCGGGCGGGACGGGCGTCCGCCTCCCCGGCGGGGGAGGCTCCATCGGTGCTGGGGGTCGGCTCACTGCTCACCCCAGCAGGGTAGCCCGCACCGTCCGGCCGCCCGTGGCGAGCCCACGCCGCCGCCCGGCCAACCGGCCGACCGCCCTGCCACCGACCACCTGGCCACCGCCCGACCGCCCTGCCACCGGCCGCCCTGCCACCGGCTGCCCTGCCACCGGCCGACCACCACCCGGCCGCCCGACCACCGGCCGCCCCGCCGCCGAGGCCGGCCACCGCCCGGGCGCCCCGTGGCGCGTTCCCCACCACCGACGCACTGCGCAACACCTTCCCCACCGCCACCGGAACACCCCGTGGCGAGGTTCACGTCGGCCGCGCCGCCTGATCCACCGATCGGTCTGGGCCCGGTACCACCCAGTAGGTACGCTCGGACCCATGCGTGCACTCCTCGTGGTCAATCCGGCGGCAACCACCACGAGTGCGCGCACGCGCGACGTACTGATCCACGCGCTCGCCAGCGAGATGAAGCTGGAGGCGGTCACCACCGAGTACCGCGGCCACGCGCGCGACCTGGGCCGGCAGGCGGCGCAGAGCGACGACATCGAGCTGGTGGTGGCCCTCGGCGGCGACGGCACGGTCAACGAGGTCGTCAACGGCCTGCTGCACGCCGGCCCCGACCCGGACCGCCTCCCGCGCCTCGCGGTGGTCCCCGGCGGTTCCACCAACGTCTTCGCCCGCGCCCTCGGCCTGCCCAACCACGCGGTGGAGGCGACCGGCGCCCTGCTGGACGCCCTGCGCGAGGGCGGCGAGCGGACCGTCGGACTGGGCATGGCCTCCGGCACCCCGGGCACGGACGACGAGACCGTGCCGTCCCGCTGGTTCACCTTCAACGCCGGACTCGGCTTCGACGCCGGCGTGGTCGGCCGGGTCGAACAGCACCGCGAGCGCGGCAAGAAGTCCACCCACGCGCTCTACGTCCGCCAGGTGGTACGCCAGTTCTTCGGCGAGGCGCACCGCCGACAGGGCACGATCACGCTGTCGCGACCGGACGCGGACCCGGTGACCGGTCTGGTGCTGTCCATAGTCTCGAACACCTCGCCGTGGACGTTCCTGGGCAATCACCCGATGTACGCGTCACCTAAAGCCTCGTTCGACAAGGGCCTCGACGTGCTCGGTCTCAGCCGGATGACGACGGCCGCGGTTGCCCGGTATGGCACCCAGTTGCTCGCTTCGTCCCCCGAGCGCGGACCCCGGGGCAGACACGCGGTCTCCTTGCACGACATGTCCGAGTTCACCTTGCATTCGAAGGTGCCGCTGCCCCTCCAGATGGACGGTGACCACCTGGGGCTGCGCACGAGCGTGACGTTCACAGGCGTACGCCGTGCACTGCGTGTGATTGTGTGAGCAGAAGCAGCGAAAGTCCTTTCACTCGAACGTTTAGGCCAGGATCCACCCCATGGAAGTACGGCTGTGACCTAGTCGACACCGAAGAATCAAAAAAAACTTTCCGGAAGGGGTTGTATCCGCCGCTGAGGTTTGCGAGTCTCTACGTGGCGATCGGGACGGCCCGCAACATCGGCCTCCACAGATCACCGGAACCCCTCTTCGAATCAAGGACCACGCCAGGGAACCTGGTGGTCGGCCCTTCCCTTGTTGAGGGATTCGTGAAAGCGTTCACATTCACAAGCAATCTGCATGTAATACCAAGGAGAGGTAGCAGCCATGGACTGGCGTCACCGCGCCGTTTGCCGCGAAGAAGACCCCGAGCTCTTCTTCCCCATCGGCAACACCGGTCCTGCGCTGCTGCAGATCGAGGAAGCCAAGGCCGTCTGCCGCCGCTGCCCCGTCATGGAGCAGTGCCTGCAGTGGGCGCTCGAGTCCGGTCAGGACTCCGGCGTCTGGGGTGGTCTCAGCGAGGACGAGCGCCGTGCCATGAAGCGCCGCGCCGCCCGCAACCGGGCCCGTCAGGCCTCCGCCTGACCCACCCGCCCCGCGACAGCCTGAGCTTGGCGGCGCGTGCAGCGAGTACGCATCCCCCGCCCCCGAGCCGCAGCGCGCAGTACCCCGCAGCGAGCACTGGCCCCGGATCATCGTCGATCCGGGGCTTTTTGCTGCGCCGAGCCACCACCGATCACCGCACCGGATCGCCGCACCGAACACCCGCGGCGAACAATCGCACCGAACCCTGCGGCGAATAACCGCGGCGAATCCCCGTGGCGAATGCCGTACCGGCTCCCGCACCGGCTCCCGCACCGGCTTCCGGGCCGGCCCCTGCCGTTACTTCCGCGAGCGCACCGGAATGTCGAAGATCACCCGGGTGCCGCCCTCCGGGGCCGGGACCATGTCGAAGGAGCCGCTCAACTCGCCCTCCACCAGCGTCCGGACGATCTGGAGGCCCAGGTTCCCGGAGCGGTGCGGGTCGAAGTCCGCGGGCAGACCGACGCCGTCGTCCTGGACGGTGACCAGCAGCCGTGACTCCTTCGAGGTGCCGCCGCGGACCGCGGAGACCTCCACCGTGCCGGTGTCGCCCTCACGGAAGCCGTGCTCGAGGGCGTTCTGCAGCACCTCGGTCAGCACCATGGACAGCGGGGTCGCCACCTCCGCGTCCAGGATGCCGAAGTGACCGGTGCGCCGCCCGGCGACCTTGCCCGGCGAGATCTCGGCGACCATCGCGAGCACCCGGTCGGCGATCTCGTCGAACTCCACCCGCTCGTCCAGGTTCTGGGACAGCGTCTCATGCACGATGGCGATCGAGCCGACCCGGCGCACGGCCTCCTCCAGGGCCTCGCGCCCCCGCTCGGACTCGATGCGCCGCGCCTGGAGGCGGAGCAGGGCGGCCACCGTCTGGAGGTTGTTCTTCACCCGGTGGTGGATCTCCCGGATGGTGGCGTCCTTGGTGATCAACTCACGTTCGCGGCGGCGCAGTTCCGTGACGTCCCGCAGCAGCACCAGCGAACCGATGCGGGTGCCCTTGGGCTTGAGCGGAATGGCGCGGAACTGGATCACGCCGTCGGCGGCCTCGATCTCGAACTCGCGCGGCGCCCAGCCGCTGGCCACCTTGGCGAGCGCCTCGTCCACCGGCCCGTGGGTCGGGGCGAGTTCGGCGGTGGTACGGCCCAGGTGGTGGCCGACCAGGTCGGCGGCGAGCCCCATGCGGTGGTAGGCCGACAGCGCGTTCGGGGAGGCGTACTGCACGATCCCCTCCCCGTCGACCCGGATCAGGCCGTCGCCGACACGCGGCGAGGCGTCCATGTCGACCTGCTGGTTCTCGAACGGGAAGGCGCCGGCCGCGATCATCTGGGCGAGGTCGGAGGCGCTCTGGAGGTAGGTCAGCTCCAGGCGGCTCGGGGTGCGCACGGTGAGCAGGTTGGTGTTGCGGGCGATCACGCCGAGGACGCGGCCCTGGCGCCGCACCGGGATCGACTCGATGCGGACCGGGACCTCCTCGCGCCACTCCGGGTCACCCTCGCGCACGATCCGGCCCTCGTCCAGCGCGATGTCCAGCATGGGGCGCCGGCCGCGCGGGACCAGATGGCCGACCATGTCGTCCTGGTACGAGGTGGGGCCGGTGTTGGGCCGCATCTGGGCGACGGAGACGTACCGGGTGCCGTCACGGGTGGGCACCCACAGGACCAGGTCGGCGAAGGAGAGGTCGGAGAGGAGCTGCCACTCCGAGACCAGCAGGTGCAGCCATTCCAGGTCGGACCTGTCGAGGGCGGTGTGCTGGCGTACGAGTTCGTTCATGGAGGGCACGTGGTGAGCGTACCTGGCGGCCCGGGCCGCGGACGGAACCAGCCGTTCCCCGGCCCCGGCCCCGAAGACACCCGCGGGCCGCGGCGCCTGGGAGGGACCCTCAACCCTCCCGGCACCGCAGCCCGGAGCGACAACGGCCGCGGGCTGTGCGGTCCCGGTCGGCCGATGGCCGAGGAGCCGGGGCAGTCAGGGCAGAGAGCTCCGGTTCCTCGGTCCGCCCTCCTGTGCGGGGAGAGCGGAAGCACGAGCCCATTGTGGACTGGACCACTGTCGGTGTCCATGCACGGGGACGGGTTCGCGTTGTCGCTTCCCCACGACTGCTCGGACGTCCGAGCAGTCGGCAGCAGCCTAGCCCGGACGGGTCGTGCGCGGGGCCGGTAAGGGGTCGCTCTGTTAAATTGTTCTGAGGATTGGTCTAAACCACATGACACCGCCCGGCCCTTCCCGGGTGTTCCCGAGTCCCCCTCCTCAGAACGGCAGGCCAGCGTGGAAGTTGTCATCGTTCCGGACGCCAGGGCGGGCGGCGAGCTGATCGCCGAGGCCATGGCACAGCTGCTCAGGCGCAAGCCCGAGGCCCTGCTCGGAGTGGCCACCGGCTCGACCCCGCTGCCGGTGTACGAGGCGCTGGCGGCGAAGGCGCGCGCGGGTGCCGTGGACGCCTCCCGGGCGCGGATAGCCCAGCTCGACGAGTACGTGGGGCTGCCGGCGGAGCACCCCGAGTCCTACCGGTCGGTGCTGCGGCGCGAGGTGCTCCAGCCGCTCGGCATCGGCATGGACGCGTTCCTGGGGCCCGACGGCACGGCGGCGGACGTACCGGCGGCGTGCGCGGCGTACGACCGGGCGCTGGCCGAGGCCGGCGGGGTCGACCTGCAACTGCTGGGGATCGGGACCGACGGGCACATCGGTTTCAACGAGCCGTGCTCCTCGCTGGCCTCCCGGACCCGGATCAAGACGCTGACCGAGCAGACCCGGGTGGACAACGCGCGCTTCTTCGGCGGTGACATCACGCAGGTGCCGCACCACGTGATCACCCAGGGCATCGGCACCATCCTGGAGGCCCGGCACCTGGTGCTGCTGGCCACCGGCGAGGGCAAGGCGGACGCGGTCGCCGCGACGGTCGAGGGACCGGTCGCGGCGGTGTGCCCGGCCTCGGCGCTCCAGCTCCACCCGCACGCCACGGTCGTCGTCGACGAGGCCGCCGCGTCGAAGCTGAGGCTGGCCGGCTACTTCCGGCACACGTACGCCGACAAGCCGCGGTGGCAGGGGATCTGAGCCACGTACGGGAAGGCGCCGGCCCCCACGGGAGGGGGGACCGGCGCCTTCCTCATGCCCGCACGCCCGCGATGACCTCCGCCGCCGCCCGGCCGCAGACCCGGGCCGCGCCGTGGGTGGCCAGGTGCGGGGCGCCGCGGGGCGGGGCCTGCGGGACGCCCATCTCGACCACGACGGTGTCGGGGCGGGCGGCCAGCAGGGTGTCCAGGGCCGCCGCCATCCAGGGGTGGCGGTGCTCGTCGCGGACCACGGCCACCACCCGGTGCCCCCCGGCCGCCCGCAGCACCTCGGCGCCGGCCTCCGGGCCGGTGAAGCTGCCCGTCCGCGTGCCGGGGAGCAGCCGGAGCAGCTCGGCGGCGACGCCCCACGGGGTCTCGTCGCCGACCGCGATGTTCGGGGCGGGGGTGAGCTGCGCGACGTAGGGCGGCGCGGTGAGCGGGGCGGAAGAGGCGGCGCCGGTGACGCGCAGGGCGCGGCGGGCGGCGCGCAGGCCCACCTCCTCGTCGGGCGCGGCCGGCCGTACCGAGGCCCGGGCGGCCGTCGTCCAGCGGGCCAGGGCGCGGACCCGCCCGGCCGCGTCCGCCAGGCGTTCCTCGGGCAGCTCGCCGGAGCGCACGGCGCCGACCAGGGCGTCGCGCAGCCGCCGTACGGTGTCCTCGTCCGAGAGGCCGCCGCCCACGCAGATCGCGTCGGCGCCGGCCGCGACCGCGAGGACGGTGCCGCGTTCGATGCCGTAGGCGCCGGCGATGGCCCGCATCTCGATGCCGTCGGTGACGATCAGGCCGTCGTAGCCCAGTTCGCCGCGGAGGAGGTCGGTCAGGACCCGTGGGGAGAGCGTGCCGGGGAGGTCGGGGTCCAGGGCCGGGGCGAGGATGTGGGCGCTCATGACCGCGCGGGTGCCGGCGGCGATCGCGGCGCGGAAGGGGACCAGGTCGCGTTCGGCCAGCACCGTGGCGTCCGCGTCGATGCGGGGCACCGCGTGGTGCGAGTCGACGGCGGTGTCGCCGTGCCCGGGGAAGTGCTTCGCGCACGCTGCCACACCCGCCGATTGCAGGCCGGTGACGTAGGCGGCGGTGTGCCGGGCGACCAGGGCGGGGTCGGCGCCGAAGGACCGTACGCCGATCACCGGGTTGTCGGGGTTGGCGTTGACGTCGGCCGAGGGCGCCCAGTCGAAGTCGACGCCGCAGGCCGCGAGGCGGCGGCCCAGTTCGGCGGCGACCGCCCGGGTCAGGTCGGGGTCGTCGACCGCGCCGAGGGCGTTGTTGCCCGGGAAGGAGGAGCCGGTGCGCACCTCCAGGCGGGTGACGTCGCCGCCCTCCTCGTCGATGGCGACGAGTACGTCGTCGCGCTCGGCGCGCACCTGGGCGGTGAGCGCGGCGACCTGCTCGGCGGTGGCGATGTTGCGGCCGAACAGGGCGACGGAGGCCAGCCCCTCGCCGAGGCGGCGCAGCAGCCAGTCGGGGGCGGTGGTGCCGGTGAAGCCGGGCTGGAGGACGGCGAGGGCGTCGCGGGTGAGGGTGTCGGTACCCCTGGTGAGGGTGGTCATCGGTGGCGTCAGCCCTTCACGGCACCGGCGGTCAGGCCGCTGACGGCCTTGCGCTGGAGGAAGACGAACAGGATCAGGATCGGGACGGCGAAGAGCGAGGAGGCGGCCATCGTGGCGCCCCAGTCGTTGCCGAAGACGGTCTGGAAGCTCGACAGCCACAGCGGCAGGGTCTGCGCCCCGGCCTCCTTGTTGACCACCAGGACCAGCGGGAACTCGTTCCAGGCGGTGATGAAGCCGAACATCGAGGTGGACATCAGACCCGGCGCGAGCAGCGGCAGGATGACCCGGCGGAACGCCTGGGCACGGGTGCAGCCGTCGACCATGGCGGACTCCTCCAGTTCCTTCGGCACGGCGGCGACGAAGCCGCGCAGCGTCAGGATGGTGAAGGGCAGGATCATCATCGTGTAGAAGAGCGTCAGCGGGACCAGGCTGTTCAGCATCGAGGCGTCCCGGACGATCATGTAGATCGCGATGATCATGACTTCCCAGGGTGCCATCTGGGCGCACATGAAGCCGATGACGAAGCCGCGCCGCCCCCTGAACCGCATCCGGGCCAGGGCGAAGGAACCGAGCAGCGCGACGACCAGCGAGAAGACGACCGCCAGGGCGGTGACGATCAGCGAGTTGGCCGCCATCGTCCAGAAGTTGTCGGCGTCGACCGCCGTCCTGAAGTGCTCGAAGGTGACGTCGGTGGGGAACCACACCGGGTCCTGCGAGATGATGTCGCCGGTCGGCTTGAACGCCGTGGCGAACATCCAGTACACCGGGAAGACGAAGCCGGCGAACAGCACGACGGCCGTGACGTTGGGCCACAGCCGGCCCGGGAGCGAGCGCTTCACGCCTCGTCCTCCTCTTGCTTGAGCACGATCCTGAGGTAGTACGCGGTCAGGCCGAGCATGATCAGGATGGTCAGGACGGCGATCGCCGCGCCCATGCCGTAGTGCTGGTTGCCGACGCCCTCGACGTAGGCGTAGACCGGCAGGATCTCGGTGAGCCGGTCCGGGCCGCCGCCGTTGAAGCTGAAGACCTGGACGAACGCCTTGAAGACCCAGATGATCTCCAGGAACGTCGTCGCGTAGAGGAACGGCCGCAGGAACGGCATGGTCACGGTGGTGAAGCTCCGCCAGACGCCGGCGCCGTCCAGGGCCGCGGCCTCGTACAGCTCGCCGGGGATGGTGGTGGTCGCCGCGTAGAGGTTGATCGCGACGAACGGGACGGACATCCACACGATCAGCAGGGTGACGACGGAGAACGTCGACAGCTGGCTGCTGGTCCAGGAGTAGTCGGCCATCGAGTGCCGGCCGAGCTTGTCCAGGACCCAGTTGACGACGCCGAAGCGCTGGGCGAACAGCCACTGGTAGACGGTGGTCGCGGCGACCACCGGCATGGCCCAGGCCAGCACCAGGCCGATCAGCAGGGTGGTCCGCATCCGCCTGCCGAGGCGGGCGAGGAGGAGGCCGACCAGGGTGCCCGCGACCATGATCAGGGCGACGTTGACCGCCGTGAACAGGATGGAGCGCAGGGTGACCCGCCAGAAGTCCTCTCCGGTGAGGACCTGGGTGTAGTTGTCGACGCCGTTCCACTCGGTGGCGTGCTGGATCAGCTGCGCCATGTTGAGGTTCTGGAACGACAGCAGCAGGTCCTTCAGCAGCGGCCAGCCGAGCAGCAGCACGGTGGCCGCGACGGCGGGCAGCAGCAACAGGTACGGGACGAGCGCGCCGGTGCGCGACGCGGCTCTCGGTGCCGGCCCGCCAAACGTCCCGTCGGCCGTCCTGCTGACGTCCGCCGGGCCGGAGGGCGGCCGTTCGGTCTGCACGGTCATGCTCGCGATCTCTCTCCTCGGCCTGGACGGCTGTCGGCCTGTACGGCGCCGGGGGCGGGGGCCGGCCGGTGGCCGTCCCCCGCCGCTGCCGAAGCTCCTACTGCTGCTGCGCCAGGCGCTTGTTGAACTCGCCCTCGACCTGCTCGGCCGCCTGTGCGGGCGACTTTCCGTTCAGTACGGCGGTCATGTACGTCTTGATGGGGTTGGGGGCGTTCTCCACCGCGGCCCACTCCGGGATCAGCGGCGTGGTGCCGCCGACGGCGGCGGCCGGGGCGGCGGCCTCGGCCGGGGCGTTGCCCTTCAGGTTGGTCTGGAGGGACTCCTTGTTCGGGATGACGCCGTTCTCCTTGGCGAGCTGCCCCTCGAACTTGTCGGACAGGGCGAGCTTCAGGAACTCCTTGGCCAGCTCCTGCTTGGTGGAGCCGGCGGCGACGGCCAGGTTGGAGCCGCCCAGGAAGACGCCCTCGGGCTTGTCGGCCGTGGCGCCGGGGATGGTGAAGTAGCCGATGTCCTGCTCGATCTCCGGGTTGGCCTCGATGGCGGTGGCGGCCTCCCAGCCCATGCCGATGAAGGCGCCGACGTCGCCCTTGGCGAACACCTCGGCCTGCTGCGGGGTGGCCTCGTCCTTGTCCTTGGGGGCGTCGGAGAGGTCCTGGAACTTCTTGTAGGTCTCCATCGCCGCGGCGACCTTGGGGTCGTCCAGGTTGGAGACGTACGTGTCGCCGTCCTTCTCGACCAGTTCGCCGCCCTCGCCGATCACCAGGCCGACGAAGTGGTACCAGTTCTGGCCGGGCAGGTAGATCGGCTCGGCGTCGGTCTTGGCGCCGATCGTCTTCAGGTCCTCGTAGAACTCGTCCCGGGTCCTGGGCGTGTCCTTGATGCCCGCGTCGGCCCAGACCTTCTTGTTGTAGACGACGACGCGGTTGGCGAAGTACCAGGGCGTCGCGTACTGCTTGCCCTCGTAGACGGAGGAGGCGTTGAGGGACTCGGTCCACTCGCCGCCGATCTCCTCCTTGAGGTCGCCGAGGTCGGCGAGGCCGCCGGTCTTGGCGTAGGCGGGGGTCTGGGTGTTGCCGATCTCGAAGACGTCCGGCGGGTTCTCCTCGGAGAGGGCGGTGGTCAGCTTCTGCTGGATGCCGTTCCACTGCTGGATCTCGAACTCGACCTTCGAACCGGTCTGCTTCTCGAAGGCGGCGCCCAGGTCCTTCTGCCACTGGTCGGGGGAGGATCCGTCCATCACCCACACGGTGAGGGTCTGGCCCTTCGTCCCGGCCTCGCCGTCCCCGCCGCCGTCGCCCCCGCACGCCGCGATGGAGACCATCATGCCCGCGACACCGATCGCGGATATCAGCTTGCGCTTCACGCCACCCTCCTCAGGGATGCCACAACCCCCCTGCCTCCCCGCGGTAACTCGCCGACGCGTGACCGCCCTTGGGCCGGGACTGGACCAATGGTGTAGACCAGTACGGGGAGACTGGCCCAGACCAATAGGACTGTCAAGGGTGTTCAACCGGCCTCCGGACCTCCGTGATGCGACCGAGATATGCAGGGACCCTGCATTCCGCGGGCGGCGGACCGGGCCCCGCACGGCGCCCGTACCACAACCCCGCGGACCGTGGCGCGAAGGGGCCGCGGCGGCGGGTACCACGCGGGCTTGACGGCGCGGTGGACTAGACCAACGGTGGCCCCAGAGGTATACAGAGGGGGTCACGGAGCGTGCGGGACCACCCCGCGGCGCTCCGTGCCACGATGTGAGCCGCGGCCGGCCGGGGACGTCGGCCGCTTCGGCATCCGGAGCCGGGAAGGCAGCGATGAGCACCGACGTCAGCAGTGCGGAGAACGAGGGTGGGGCGACCGTCCGTACCGCGCGCGTGCCCAAGTACTACCGCCTGAAGAAGCACCTGCTCGACATGACGCGGACCCAGGTGCCCGGCACGCCCGTCCCGCCGGAGCGCACGCTGGCCGCCGAGTTCGACACCTCCCGCACCACCGTCCGCCAGGCCCTCCAGGAACTCGTCGTCGAGGGCCGCCTGGAGCGCATCCAGGGCAAGGGCACCTTCGTCGCCAAGCCCAAGGTCTCGCAGGCGCTGCAGCTCACCTCGTACACCGAGGACATGCGCGCCCAAGGGCTGGAACCCACGTCCCAGTTGCTGGACGTGGGCTACATCGGCGCCGACGACCGGATCGCCGCGCTCCTGGACATCGCCGCCGGCGGCCGGGTGCTGCGCATCGAGCGGCTGCGCATGGCCAACGGGGAACCCATGGCCATCGAGACCACGCACCTGAGCGCCAAGCGCTTCCCGGCCCTGCGCCGCTCCCTGGTCAAGTACACGTCCCTCTACACCGCCCTCGCCGAGGTCTACGACGTCCACCTCGCCGAGGCCGAGGAGACCATCGAGACCTCGCTGGCCACCCCGCGCGAGGCCGGCCTGCTCGGCACCGACGTGGGCCTGCCGATGCTGATGCTCTCCCGGCACTCGCGGGACCGGGAGGGCCGGCCGGTGGAGTGGGTGCGGTCGGTGTACCGGGGGGACCGGTACAAGTTCGTGGCACGGCTGAAGCGGCCGCGGGACTGACGTGCGCGGACCGGCGCGGGGCCGGGCGCGGACCGGACGGATCAGCGGGCGGCAAACCCGTGTGCGGGTCCTCGCCGCTGCTGAGCGGCTTTCGCGGGGCCGTTCCGGTCCTCGGGACCGATATGCGGACAGGGTCTTCCGCTGTCGTGTAACCGTCACCTAGATTGCCTCCGCGTTACAGGGGTGACCACCTAGGGGACGGAGCCGCCGCATGTCACAAGCCTCAGGAACGAGCTCGGGACCGGTGGTGACGCCGGTGCGCGTGATCATCGGCCTCTGCCTCGTCGCACCGTTCGTCGCCATGCTCTGGGTCGGGTCGTACGCGAGGACCGACCCGGCGTTCATCGGCATCCCGTTCTTCTACTGGTACCAGATGGCCTGGGTACTGGTCTCGGCGGCGCTGACGACGGTCGCGTACAAGCTGTGGCAGCGCGACCAGCGGGCCCGGCGCGCTCCCCAGGGGGGTGCGGCCAAGTGAACGACGGCGTCAACGGCGTGGCACTCGCCGTCTTCGTCCTCTTCTTCGTCCTGGTCACCGCGATGGGCTTCCTGGCCGCGCGCTGGCGCCGGGCCGAGAACGAGGCCAGCCTCGACGAATGGGGCCTGGGCGGACGCTCCTTCGGCACCTGGATCACCTGGTTCCTGCTGGGCGGCGACCTCTACACCGCGTACACCTTCGTCGCCGTCCCCGCGGCGATCTACGCGGCGGGCGCCTCCGGCTTCTTCGCGGTGCCGTACACGATCCTGGTCTACCCGCTGATCTTCACCTTCCTGCCCCGCCTGTGGTCGGTCTCGCACAAGCACGGGTACGTGACGACCTCGGACTTCGTGCGCGGCCGGTTCGGCTCGAAGGGACTGTCGCTGGCGGTCGCCGTCACCGGCATCCTCGCCACCATGCCGTACATCGCGCTCCAACTGGTCGGCATCCAGGCCGTGCTGGACGTGATGGGCGTCGGCGGCGGCCAGGACACCCACTGGTTCGTCAAGGACCTGCCCCTGCTGATCGCCTTCGGCGTGCTCGCGGCGTACACGTACTCGTCCGGGTTGCGGGCGCCCGCGCTGATCGCGTTCGTCAAGGACACGCTCATTTACATCGTGATCGCGGTCGCCGTCGTCTACATCCCGATCGAGCTGGGCGGCTTCGACGACATCTTCGCCGCGGCCGGGGAGAAGTTCGAGGCGGCGGGCGCGGGCGGGGTGACCCCGCCCGACACCGGCCAGTGGACGTACGCCACCCTGGCCCTCGGCTCGGCGCTGGCGCTGTTCATGTACCCGCACTCGATCACCGCGACGCTGTCCTCGCGCAGCCGTGAGGTGATCCGCCGCAACGCCACGATCCTGCCGCTGTACTCCCTGATGCTGGGGCTGCTGGCGCTGCTGGGCTTCATGGCGATCGCGGCCGGCGTCAAGGTGGACAACGGCCAGTTGGCGATCCCCCAGCTCTTCGAGGACATGTTCCCGGACTGGTTCGCGGGCGTGGCCTTCGCGGCGATCGGCATCGGCGCGCTGGTCCCGGCGGCCATCATGTCCATCGCCGCCGCCAACCTCTTCACCCGCAACATCTACAAGGACTTCATCAAGCCCGACGCCACGCCTCAGCAGGAGACCAAGGTCTCCAAGCTGGTGTCGCTGCTGGTGAAGGTGGGCGCGCTGGTCTTCGTGCTCGGCATGGACAAGACGGTCGCGATCAACTTCCAGCTGCTGGGCGGCATCTGGATCCTGCAGACCTTCCCGGCTCTGGTCGGCGGCCTGTTCACCCGCTGGTTCCACCGCTGGGCGCTGCTGGCCGGCTGGGCGGTCGGCATGGTCTACGGCACGCTCGCGGCGTACGGCGTCTCCTCGCCGACGCAGGCGCACTTCGGCGGCTCGTCGGAGGAGATCCCGGGCATCGGGGAGATCGGGTACATCGGTCTGACGGCGTTCGTGCTCAACGTGCTGGTGACGGTGGTCCTGACCTTCGTCCTGCGCGCGGCCAAGGCCCCCGACGGCATCGACCGGACCAGCCCGGAGGACTACACGGCGGACGCGGGCGACCCGGGCGTGGAGGTGGAGCTGCCGCCGGCGACGTCCGGCTCCGCGCACTGAGACGCGCCCCTGGCGGGCGCGGGGGCCGTACCACGAGCCACGACCGGCCCGCGGCGGGCCGCCGAGAAGACCCACGACGGCGGGCCCGCACCCGTGCACGCTCCTCGCCCGGACTTCCGCATCCACCCGGCCCGCCCCACCGGGCACACCACCCTCGGAGAGATCACTCCCACCGCCTGCCTCCACGACTTCGGTGCGTCCGGCGCCCGCCTCGAAGAACTCCGCGACACGGCGAAACGCGCCGCCGGTTCACCCGGGCACCGCCCCGCACGCCCGCCGGCGCACGTCCAGGAGCCCGAGGGCGCCTGGACGTGCGCTCCGCGTCCGTCAGCGGGGCAGGGCCCGCAGCCGCAGCCGGCGCGGCCGGAGCGTGATGCCGATCCGCGGCCGGGCGTCCGACCCCGGCGCGTGCTCGAACCGGAAGGCGGCGGCGATCACGGCGGTGACGAGCGTCAGCTCGGCCATGGAGAAGTGATCGCTGGGGCACTTGCGGTTGCCCACGCTGAACGGGGCCATCGCGTACTTGGGCACTTCTGCGCCCCGTCCGTCGAGCCACCGGTCGGGGTCGAACTCCGCGTGCCGCTCGAAGGAGCGCCGGTCGCGCTGGACCGCGTAGGGGCTGTAGATGACGTCCGCCCCGGCCGGGACGCGGTACCCGCCCAGCTCGGTGTCGGCCACCGCCCGGCGGGTCAGGATCCACACGGCGGGATACAGCCGCATGGTCTCCAGGACCACGTTGGCGGTGTGCGTCAGCTTCCGGACGTCCTCGAACGCCACCGGGCGGTCACCGACGACGTCCTCCACCTCGTCGCGGATCCTGTCGCCCAGCTCCGGGTGGTCGGTGAGCACCAGGAGCAACGACATGAGCACGGAGCCGACGGTCTCGCTGCCGGGGGTGAGGATCGCGATGACCTGGTCGTGGATCTCCTGTTCCCCGATGGGCTCGCCCTTCTCGTCCGTCGCGTCCAGCAAAGCCGTCAGCAAATCGTCCGGTTTGCGGCCGCCGGCCCGGCGGTCGGCGACGATCTCGTCCACCAGGAGATGCAGGTCGGCCAACGCGCGGTTGAATTCGCGGTTGCCCGGCACGGGTATCCGGTAGAGCGGCCCGAGGGGGACGACCATACGCTGGTACATGCCGCTGAACAGGATGGCGAGGTCGGTGCATATCCGTTCGGCACGGTCATCCATGTAGGTGCCGCGCATCAGGCAGCGGGCGGATATCCGGACCGCCACCCGGAAGGACTCCGAGGTGATGTCGAGGACCTGGCCGGAACTCCAGCGCCGCACCAGCGCGTACGCCTCCTCGGCCATGACCGGCCCGTAGGCGGGGATCGCGTCGAGCCGGAACGCGGGCTGGATGGTGCGCCGCTGGCGCCGGTGCGTCGGGCCGTTGGCGGTGGCCACCCCCTCCTTGCCCAGCAGGCTCTCCAGGGACTCCCAGAGCGGGCCGGCGATGACGTAGTCGGGGCTGAGCGCCAGGGCTCCGGTGAGGTGCGGGGCGGTGACGGCGTACACCGTCTTGGGGCCGAGGCGGAGGCGGACCACGTCGCCGTGGTCGCGGAGCCGGACCATGAAGGCCAGCGGGTCGCGGACGAGTTTCAGGCCGTGGCCGAGCAGCGGCAGGCCGCCGCCGGCCAGGGGCGGCTCGGTCGCCGCCGCGGTGGTGCGGGGGTTCGCCGACTCGACGGTCATGCCTCACCTGCCGCTGTGCCGAGGACGCTCTCGCCGGGGACGGCCCCGTCGGTGACGTACGGGGGTGTGGACCGGTCGTTCCAGCTGTCGACGGCGTACCGGCCGGACTCGTGGTGGAACCAGTAGACGGAACCGAACCAGTTGCGCATATTGCCCACGCAGATGTGCACGGCGTTGCTGAGTTCTTTTCCGCACACGGTCCCGTCGGCGAGTTCGTCGGCGAACCGCAGCGCGTCCCGCTCGGCCGCGATGAATTCCACGACGCATTCCTGCACACGCCGCCTCAGTTCCGCCGTCGCCTCTTCGAGGGTCAGCTCCTCATGGGTGATGAGGCTGATTCCGAGATTGTGCACCTCGGCCCCCGCCAATTCCTTCGGTAAGGAGCACAGGTCGTTGTACCAGGCGGCGTATTCCTGGCTCAGCAGTGCCGCCCGCCGGTATGCCGGGTGTTTGCGCACGGGATCCGGCAGCTCGCGGCCCGCGCTCGGCTCCAGCAGGTCCGTCCAGATCCAGTGCGCGAAGGTGAGCCGGCGCAGCGCCAGGTACTCGTCGACGGGCGGCACGACGCCGTGCGCCCGGTTGTGGAACTCGCGGTCGTAGGCGTCGATCACCGCGTGGAAGTGCCGGGCGAACCGGGCGTTCCACGTGCCCGGCAGGAAGGAGTACAGCCGCTCCACGCTGTCCGCCAGCCCGGCCACCAGAGCGTCCTCGTGGTCCAGGTGGTCCCGGGGGGAGTCGAGCGCCGTGTGCAGCCGGTCCCGCAGCCGCCGCCAGGCTGCCGCGCGCCCGTGGACGATGTCGCGGTCGTGCCGGTCGTCCCAGACGAAGAACCAGGCGCTGTAGTCCGCTATCGCCTGGAGCACCTCGTCGGGCGCGCCCAGGTAGTACCCGGCCATGAGATCCGTGTAGCACAGGCCGTCGGCATATTCGGCGACCTTGTCCACGGGCATCAGCCGTTTCTCCAGGAGCCAGGCGCGGGTGTTCTCCTGAAGCTCTGGCCAATACTCGTGGAGGTGCCGGGGAAACGCCGCTTCGACCAGAGGGAGGGAGAGCGGGGGTGGAACCGCCGCCCCGGTCGGTGTCGGTGTGGTGCCGGTTGGGAAAGCAAGCACGAACTGGCCCCTCTCAGCCGCCGGAGGCGCGCACCCGCCGTGTACCGGGCGCACACCCTTGCGTATCACCGCACCACCATTCAGCCCCAGAACTGACCGCACAGGGAACGAATCTGCCTCATTCACCGCCCGAAAGGCCGGGATTGTTCTGTTGTGTGGCGGATTTCGGGGAGAACACGCGCGAACGGCGCCTGTTCCGGTGGGTGTTCCCGGACAGACGCCGTTCGAGAGGTGCGCGGGACTCCCGAGGACCGCGAGGGCCGGACGGGAGGGCCGGGACGGACGGTGGTCCGGCTCAGTCGTTCGCGACCACGGGGTAGCGCGGCTCGTTCTCGGCCATCTGCCGCAGCGCGTCCTTGCGCTCCCGCTTGGACAGCCGGTCGATGTACAGGTACCCGTAGAGGTGGTCGGTCTCGTGCTGCAGGCACCGTGCGAAGTAGCCGGTGCCGCGCACCTTGACCGGGTTGCCCTTCTCGTCCTGCCCGGTCACCTCGGCGTAGTCGGGGCGGGCCAGCGGCGCGTAGGCGGTCGGCACCGACAGGCAGCCCTCGTTGCTGTCGTCCAGGCGGCGCCGCTCGGCGGGCAGCTCGACCAGCTCGGGGTTGCAGACGACGCCGACGTGCCGGACGCCCTCGTCGTCGGGGCAGTCGTAGACGAAGACCTTCAGGTCGACACCGATCTGGTTGGCGGCGAGGCCGACGCCCTCGGCGGTGCGCTGGCTGGCGAACATGTCCGCGACCAGCTGCTGGAGCTCCTCGCCGAAGTCGGTGACGTCCCGGCACTCCTTGTGCAGCACCGGGTTGCCGACCACCGTGATCGGCCGCGAGGTCCCGCGCTCCCGCCAGGCAGCCTCGCGCTCCTCGCAGTCCTCCGTGTCGACGACGTACCCCTCGTCATCCACGGGGAGCACGCCCACGTGCTGCTGATCGGTGTCCTGCTGCGCCATGACGGACGTACGCCTTCCTCAGTGAAACCCGGGTGTGCTGCTCGGTACAGGGTAAAGGGAAACGCGCCCCGGCAGGGGGCGGGACCGCGTCCGTGCGCGGCTCCGCCGCGTGGGCGCGGACGACCACGGCGGACCCGCGGCTAACAGACTTCCTCGAGATCCCGCCAGTCCCGGGAGTCCGGGCTGTCCGCGACCCACCCGTCCAGCAGCCCCCGCACGAGAGAGGCCGGCGCGGCCACCCCGCACTCCCGCTCCGGCACCCACAGCTGCCCGTCCGTCCGGTGCCCGAGCGGCCCCGGGTGCCCCGGCTCACTGTGGTCGTGCGGGTCGAGGTGCTCCCCGTCGCCCTCGTCGGACGGCATCCGGGACTCCGAGCACGTCCGGCACAGCAGCCGCACCGACGACGACCAGTCCTCGGCCGCGAAGCCCGCGTCGGCGGCGAGCTGCTCCAGCGCGTCCCGGTCGGACTCGGTCGCCGCCTCCAGGAGCACCACCCAGGTCGGCACGGGCGAGGGCGCCCACAGCTCGATCTCGTCGAAGACGGGGTAGGCGTCCCCGGCGGCGGTGGTCCGCTCCCCGTGCGGGACGCCGTCGTGCAGCACGACCTCGCCCCAGCGCCGCCCGGACGACGGCAGCGGGATCGACAGCACCTCGACGCGCGCGGGGTCCAGCCGCCGCCCCCACACCACCTCGGCCTCGCCCTCGGGAGAGAGCCGTACGGCCGCGCTGCCCAGCTCCATGCCGAGCGGTTCCCCGGCGTCGGTCGCGGCGCCGGGGAGCCGCAGGCCGTACGCCTGCCAGGCCCGGCGGGCCAGCGGCCAGTCCTGCAGGGCGGTCGCGGCGATGCCGACGTTCCACCAGTCGGGAGCCCCGGTGTCCCGGTCCAGGAGGGCGACGGCCCGCAGGCCCGCCGTGCGGGCCTGCTCCCAGTCGTGCCGGAACTTGTGCAGCAGGGCGAGGTTGAACCACGACTCCGACAGCCACGGCTCCAGGTCGGCGGCCCGCGTCAGCAGCGCCCCGGCGTCCTCGTACCTGCCGTCACCGATCAGGGTGAACGCGCGGTCGGTGGCCTGCCGCCAGGAGGCGGAGGGCCGGTGCCGTACCTTGCCGAAGATCCTCACGATTCCCGCCTGCCAGTTCCGTTCTGTGGGCTGGCTGTGCCTTTCCGCCCCCCGGACACCCTCTCCCGCGCATCAAACCACGTACGGCTGGAGAGGCGCTCATTACCCATGGGTTACCCCGTCGCGCGGGAGGTAAGACCGCGGCGGGACACCGCGAGTGACCTCGCTGTGTCCCGCCGGCCGGCACGATCGGGTGAACCGCGCGTCGGTCAGGTTTCCTGCTGCCGGGCCGGCGCGGCAGCCACGTCGTGCTCGGGGACGGACTCCCCGGACCGGATCAGCTCGATCCGGCCCATGACCTTGGAGCGCAGGTCACCGGGGACGTCGTCCCGTCCGCAGCACCGCTTGACCAGCTTCTTCACGGCCTGCTCCAGGCCGTACTTCTCCAGGCACGGCGAGCATTCCTCGAAGTGCGTCTCGAACTTGGTGCACTCCGTGTCCGGCATCTCCTTGTCGAGGAACTCGTAGAGATGATCGAGGATTTCGCTGCAATCCGTCTCGTGCGGCTCTCCGCAGCTCATGACCCCGAGCCTTTCGCTTCGTTCGACTCTCCGGCGCCGGCCGGGACCAGTCCGCGGTCGCGGGCGTAGTCCTCCAGCATGCCGCGCAACTGGCGGCGCCCCCGGTGCAGCCGCGACATCACGGTCCCGATGGGTGTCCCCATGATGTCCGCGATCTCCTTGTAGGCAAAGCCCTCCACATCCGCCAGGTACACGGCGATGCGGAATTCCTCCGGGATCGCCTGGAGCGCCGACTTCACGTCCGAGTCGGGCAGGTGGTCGAGCGCCTGCGACTCGGCGGAGCGCAGACCGGTCGACATGTGCGACTCGGCGCGGGCGAGCTGCCAGTCCTCGATCTCCTCGGCCGCGCTGCGCTGGGGCTCGCGCTGCTTCTTGCGGTACGAGTTGATGAAGGTGTTGGTGAGGATCCGGTAGAGCCATGCCTTGAGGTTGGTGCCCTCGCGGAACTGGTGGAAGGACGCGTACGCCTTGGCGTACGTCTCCTGCACCAGGTCCTCCGCGTCGGCCGGGTTGCGCGTCATGCGCAGCGCGGCCGAGTACATCTGGTCGAGGAACTCGAGCGCGTCCCGCTCGAAGCGCGCGCTGCGCTCGGCGGTCGTCTCCGGGCTCGCGCCGCCCCGGCCCTCGGGCTGCTCCGCCTGGCCGTTGTCGGTCCCTGCGTCGGTACCGGTGACCGGACCCACCTCCTCCAATGCCGTCACGGAACCGAGTCCGGTCCCGCTCGAATCGGAGGATAGACGACTTCCCGGCCCGCCCGCCGCCCGGACGGGGGCGGTCTTCGCCGCGTGCAGTACCGACCACTCCAGGTCAGGGCGGCTGCCACGGGCGGCGACCGGTTCTGCCGGGCGCAGCCCGTCCACGGGGTGACGGGAGGCGGGCGGGCAGAAGGTGGAACCCATGCGGCGGACTTCCTCTCCTACGACTGCGGTGCTGGGGCGCCAGCACGTACGCCCCTGACAACAGCCGCCGGCCGCCGGTCATTCCCCGGGCTCACTCCAGTGATCCGGTCCACTCCACGACCGCGTCCGTGATCACCGCGAGTGCCTCCTCCTGGGTGAGCGGGGCCCGCCCGGGGACGGCGAAGCCGTGATCGCCGTGGGGGACCTCGGTCAGTCGGTACGGGCCGTCCGGGAACTCCGCCGGCCTGCCGAACGGGTCGTTGCCGCCCTGTACGACGAGGGTGGGCAGGCCGGTGCCGAGCAGTTCGCCGGCGCGGGACTTCTCCGGCTTGCCCGGCGGGTGCAGCGGGAAGCCGAGCGCGAGGACCGCGCGGGCGCCGAGTCCGGCGGCGGTGCGGCAGGCCACGCGGGCGCCCGCGCTGCGGCCCCCGGCGATCACCGGCCGTCCGGGGGCGGTGAGCGCGGGCCACAGGCCCCGCCAGCCGGTGTCCAGGGTCCTCGGCGCGGGCGCCAGCTTTCTGCCGGCCACCCGCCAGGGCTGCTCGACGAGGGCGACGCTCACGCCGTGCGCGGGGAGGGCGGCGGCCAGGGCCACCAGGTCACGGGCCTCGACGCCGCCGCCGGCGCCGTGGCCCAGGGCGAGGACCAGCCGGGCCCTTTGCGCGTGGTGCCAGGTGACGCGGGCCGTCCCCGCGTCCGTCTCGACGGTCTCCTGCGTTGCGTGGTTCACACCAGCAGAGTGTGCCCTCCTCGTCCACGTCAGAAGAGGGTGCCCTCCTGCGGTCCCTCCAGCTCGTTCAGCAGCTCCGGTCCGTTGTTGCGGACGTTGCTGACGGCGGTGGTGACCGGGTAGGCGCGCATCAGGCCCTCGGGCGGCGGGGCGAGCAGCGCGCGCAGGTCGTCCGGGTCGGTGCGGGCCGGGTCGAGCCAGGCGTCCCAGCGGTCCGGGGTGAGCATCAGCGGCATCCGGGGGTGGATCTCGGCGAGCGTGCGCGGGCCCTCGGCGGGCGCGACGGCCAGCGGGGCCGTCTCGGCCTCCGTGGTGATCACCGAGCAGGTCGCCCACCAGGCCGACGGGTGGTCGTCCGGCAGCGTCCGGTCCCGCCAGAACTCGTACAGCCCGGCCATCGCGAAGACCGACCCGTCGGCCGGGGTCACGAAGTAGGGCTGCTTGCGGGACCGCTTCTTCCTGCCCTCGACCTCCAGGTCCCGCTCCTGCCTGCCGGTGACCCACTCGTAGTAGCCGTCGGCGGGCAGGACGCAGCGGCGGGTGGCGAAGGCGCGGCGGAAGGACGGCTTCTCGTGCACGGTCTCCGCGCGGGCGTTGATCAACCGGGCGGCGCCCTCGGGCGTCTTGGACCAGGAGGGGACCAGCCCCCACCGCAGCTTCCGCAGCTGGCGAACCGGCCGGGGGTCGGCGGCGTCCTTGAGGGGGCGGTCGAGGACGGCGTAGACCTCTTTTGTAGGGGCCACGTTGTAATCGGGCCCCAGATTCGTCTCCTCGGGCTCCCACCTCTCGATCTCAAAGACTCCCGCGAGATCCTCGGGTCCACGACTCGCCGCATACCGTCCGCACATACGTGCAACACTGCCAGATCCACCGGACCGGAGGGGCCCTCACCGCACATGGACAGCACCACAGCCACCTCGCTCTGGGACGAGCTCACCGGCACCCAGCCCGACCCCGACCTGTGGGTGGTGATCGCCACCCTGGCCGCCGCGCTGGTGGTCGTCGTGCCGCACCGGCCGTGGCGGATAGCGCGCAACGCCATCACCATCGCGCACGAGGGCGGGCACGGGCTGGTGGCGCTGCTCACCGGCCGGCAGCTCACCGGCATCCGCCTGCACTCGGACACCAGCGGCCTCACCCTCAGCCGCGGCAAGCCGACCGGCCTCGGCATGATCCTGACCGCCGTGTCCGGCTACACCGCTCCCCCGCTGCTGGGCCTGGGCGGCGCCGCGCTGCTGGGCGCGGGGCGGATCACGCTGCTGCTGTGGCTGGCGACCGCGCTGCTGCTGGCCCTGCTGGTGATGATCCGCAACGCCTACGGGGTGCTGACCGTGGTCGTCACCGGCGGCCTCTTCGTCGTGGTGTCGTGGCTGGCCGGTCCGCAGGTACAGGCGGCGTTCGCGTACGCGGTGGTGTGGTTCCTGCTGCTCGGCGGGGTGCGCCCGGTGTTCGAACTCCAGGCGAAGCGGTCCCGGCGGAGGGGGCGCGAAGCGCCGTTCGGGGGTGGTGGCGGGCACCGGGCGGGCGCCGGGGACTCGGACGCGGACCAGCTGGCCCGGCTCACGCACGCCCCGGCCGGGGTGTGGTTCTTCCTGTTCCACATGGTGTCGCTGTGCTCGCTGCTGGGCGGGGGCCGCTGGTTGCTGGAGCTGTGAGACGGCACCGGACGTGCCACCGGCACGTGGGACCGGCCGCATATATGCATGGCACGTACCATGACGGTGTTTCGGTCTGGTTTCACCGCTTTTGATCAAGATCTCCGGCCGCTCTCAGCCACTAAAGTGGGCCCCATGACGCTGAACCCCGCGCACACCGCCCTCTGGCCCGCCCCGCACGCGAGCGGAGCCGTCGACGCGACCGTCCACGTGCCCGGGTCCAAATCGGTCACCAACCGCGCCCTGGTGCTGGCCGCCCTCGCCTCCGAGCCCGGCTGGCTGCGCCGCCCGCTGCGCTCCCGCGACACCCTGCTGATGGCGGGCGCGCTGCGCGAGCTGGGCGTGGGCATCGAGGAGGGCGTCGGACCGGACGGGACCGGGGAGTTCTGGCGGGTCATCCCGGCGGGCCTGCGCGGCCCGGCCACCGTCGACGTCGGCAACGCCGGCACCGTGATGCGCTTCCTGCCCCCCGTCGCCACCCTCGCCGACGGCCCGGTCCGCTTCGACGGCGACCCCCGCTCCTACGAGCGTCCGCTGCACGGCGTGATCGACGCGCTGCGCGCCCTGGGCGCCCGCATCGACGACGACGGCCGCGGCGCGCTGCCGCTGACCGTGCACGGCAGCGGCGCCCTGGAGGGCGGCCCGGTGGCGATCGACGCCTCCTCGTCGTCGCAGTTCGTCAGCGCGCTGCTGCTCTCCGGCCCCCGGTTCAACCAGGGCGTCGAGGTCCGCCACACGGGCTCCGCGCTGCCCTCGATGCCGCACATCCGGATGACCGTGGACATGCTGCGCTCGGTCGGCGCCCAGGTCGACACCCCCGAGTCGGGCGGCGAGCCGAACGTCTGGCGGGTGACGCCGGGCGCGCTGCTCGGCCGGGACCTGACCGTCGAGCCGGACCTGTCCAACGCCCAGCCGTTCCTCGCGGCGGCGCTGGTGACCGGCGGCAAGGTCACGATCCCGGACTGGCCGGCCCGTACCACCCAGCCCGGCGACCGGCTGCGCGAGATCTTCACCGAGATGGGCGGTTCCTGCGAACTGACCGACTACGGCCTGGTCTTCACCGGATCGGGCGCCGTGCACGGCATCGACGTGGACCTCTCCGAGGTCGGCGAGCTGACCCCGGGCGTCGCGGCCGTCGCCGCCCTCGCCGACTCCCCCTCGACCCTGCGCGGCGTCGCCCACCTGCGCCTGCACGAGACGGACCGGCTGGCCGCGCTCACCAAGGAGATCAACGAACTGGGCGGCGACGTCACCGAGACCGCCGACGGCCTGCACATCCGCCCCCGCCCGCTGCACGGCGGGACCTTCCACACCTACGAGGACCACCGCATGGCCACCGCCGGCGCGATCATCGGCCTGGTGGTGAAGGACGTGACGATCGAGAACGTGGCGACGACGGCGAAGACCCTGCCGGACTTCCCCGAGCTGTGGACCGGGATGCTCGGGGCGTAAGGGACGCGGGGAACACCATGCGCCGTTACGGCAAGCACACCGACGAGGACGACATCCGCACCCGGCCGGGCCGCCGCAACACCCGGCCCAGGACCAACATCCGCCCCAAGCACGAGGACGCCGCCGAGGGCATGGTCCTCACCGTCGACCGGGGGCGGCTGACCTGCCTCGTCGAGGGCCGTACGGTCATGGCGATGAAGGCCCGCGAACTGGGCCGCAAGGCGGCGGTGGTCGGCGACCGGGTGGCCCTGGTCGGCGACCTGTCCGGCGCCAAGGACACCCTCGCGCGGATCGTCCGCATCGAGGAGCGCACCTCGGTGCTGCGCCGCACCGCGGACGACGACGACCCCTTCGAGCGGGTCGTCGTCGCCAACGCCGACCAGCTCGCCATCGTCACCGCCCTCGCCGACCCCGAGCCGCGCCCCCGTCTCATCGACCGCTGCCTGGTGGCGGCGTTCGACGGCGGCCTCACCCCGCTGCTCGTCCTGACCAAGTCGGACCTGGCCCCGCCGGACGACCTGCTGGAGCTGTACGGCGCCCTGGACATCCCCTACGTCGTCACCAGCCGTGCGGAACTGGCGGCCGGCGACGCCGCCGACCGCGTCCGCGACCATCTCACCGGCAAGGTCACCGCGTTCGTCGGCCACTCCGGCGTCGGCAAGACCACCCTGGTCAACGCGCTGGTCCCGGACGACCGGCGGCGCTCCACGGGCCATGTGAACGCGGTGACGGGACGCGGCCGGCACACCACCACCTCGGCGCTGGCGCTGCCGCTCGCGGCCCCCGACAGCTGGGTCGTCGACACCCCGGGCGTACGGTCGTTCGGGCTCAACCACGTCGACCCCTCCCGCGTGATCCACGCCTTCCCGGACCTGGAGCCGGGGACGGAGGGCTGCCCGCGCGCGTGCGGTCACGACGAGCCCGACTGCGCGCTGGACGCCTGGGTGGCCGAGGGCCACGCGGACCCGGCGCGGCTGTACTCGCTGCGCCGGCTGCTCGCCACGCGGGAGCGCAGGGAGGGCGACTGACCTTCGCGTTGTTTGCGGGGGCGGGACGCCGGTAAGTGCATAATCGCACCAAGCCGGGCCCAAGCGCGGGCAAAGCGTCCACGGTGTCCGGTCACGGCTGGACCGGCTGGACCGGCTGGACTACGGGAGGACGACACATGGCGTGGCTGCTGGTCATAGTGGCCGGGTTGCTGGAGACCGGGTTCGCCGTGTGTCTGAAGCTGTCGCACGGCTTCACCCGGCTGTGGCCGACCATCGCCTTCGCCGCCTTCGCGCTGGGCAGCTTCGGCCTGCTGACCCTCTCCCTGAAGAAGCTCGACGTCGGCCCCGCCTACGCCGTGTGGACCGGCATCGGCGCGGCGGGCACCGCGATCTACGGCATGGTCTTCCTCGGCGACCTGGTGTCGACCCTGAAGATCGTCTCGATCAGCCTGGTCATCCTCGGCGTCATCGGACTCCAGCTCTCGGGTTCCTCGCACTGATCCCGGCGGGCCGTCACGGCGCCGGCCACCGCGCCAGCGCCGTCCGCACCAGGTCGGCCACACCGCCCTCGGCCGGCGGCGCGGCGACACAGGACAGGGCGAGCCGGACGACGAGTTCGCAGACCCGGGACAGCTCGGCGGCGTCTGCCCGGGCCTTCGGCGCCGCGCTCCCGGCCAGGGTCGCCGCCGCGCGGTCGCGCACCAGCACCACGAGGTCACCGGGTGAGGGCAGCGGCCCGTCCGCCCGGTGCCGGGCCGGGGCCGGGGCGGCGGAGGCCACCGCCGCGGGCGCGGGCAGCCGGGCCTCCCAGCAGCCGGTGAGCAGGGCCCGTACCAGCGCGTTGCGGCGGGCGGCCGACGTGGTCCACTCGGCGGCGGCGGTGAGCCGCGCGTCGGGGCCCCCGGGACCGGCGAGGGCGCGGTCCACCCCGGCCAGGAAGCCGTCCGCCTCCCTGCGCAGCAGCGCCCGCGCGAGCCCCTCCTTGCCGCCGAACTCGTTGTAGAGCGTCTGCCGGGACACGCCGGCCGAGGCGGCCACGTCCACCATGCGCACCGCGGACCAGGGCTGTCGGGCCAGCGCCGCGCAGGCGGCGTCGAGCAGGCGATCGCGCGCCGCGGGCATCGTCGCCTCCCCAGGAGCGAGCGGCTCTGCGGCACAGGTTTGACGCGGTCCGGGGCGCTGTCAAGGGTCCGCGCGCGCCCCCGGGGCGCCACCGGGCGCCCGCGGGCCGGCAGCCCTGTTGGCCCGTCCCGGCCCCCGGCCGATACGGTTGCCGCATGCCCGACTACCTGGACGACCTCCGTCTGGCCCACGTCCTCGCGGACGCCGCCGACGCGACGACCATGGACCGCTTCAAGGCCCTCGACCTCAAGGTCGAGACCAAGCCGGACATGACGCCGGTCAGCGAGGCGGACAAGGCCGCCGAGGAACTGCTGCGCGGCCACCTCCAGCGGGCCCGCCCGCGGGACGCGGTGCTCGGCGAGGAGTACGGCGTGGAGGGCACCGGCCCCCGCCGCTGGGTCATCGACCCGATCGACGGCACCAAGAACTACGTCCGCGGCGTCCCGGTCTGGGCCACGCTGATCGCCCTGATGGAGGCGGGTGAGGGCGGCTACCGGCCCGTCGTGGGCGTGGTCTCCGCACCCGCCCTGGGCCGCCGCTGGTGGGCGGCGAAGGACCACGGCGCCTTCACCGGACGCAGCCTGACCTCGGCCACCCGGCTGCGCGTCTCCGAGGTGGCCGGTCTCTCCGACGCCTCCTTCGCGTACTCCTCGCTCAGCGGCTGGGAGGAGCAGGGCCGTCTCGACGGCTTCCTGGAGCTGACCCGCAAGGTGTGGCGCACGCGCGCGTACGGCGACTTCTGGCCGTACATGATGGTCGCCGAGGGATCGGTGGACTTCTGCGCGGAGCCCGAGCTGTCCCTGTGGGACATGGCCGCCCCCGCGATCGTCGTCACCGAGGCCGGCGGCACCTTCACCGGGCTGGACGGCCGTCCGGGACCGCACAGCGGCAACGCGGCGGCGTCCAACGGGCTGCTCCACGACGAGCTGCTGCGCCACCTGGAGGGGCGGCACTGACCGAGGCGGCCGCGCCCTTGTCCGCCTCCGCTTCGCCTGCCACTCTGAGAGCCCCCACTTGTGAGCTTGTGAATCCATGGGTCACGTCATGGATCACCAGGAGGTGGCTCCCCCCATGCTCGTCCGCGACGTCATGAGCACGGTCGTCCTCACCATCGGCCCCGACCACACGCTGCGCCAGGCCGCCGCCCTGATGGCCGCCCGGCGCGTGGGCGCGGCCGTCGTCCACGACCCCGACGCCGGGGGCATCGGCATCCTCACCGAGCGCGACATCCTGGTCTCCGTCGGCCGGGGCCAGGACCCGGACGCCGAGCGCACCCACGCCCACACCACCGGCGACGTCGTGTTCGCCGCGCCGTCCTGGACGCTGGAGGAGGCGGCGCGGGCGATGACGCGCGGCGGCTTCCGCCACCTCATCGTCCTGGACGGCGGCGAGCCGGCCGGCATCGTCTCGGTCCGCGACATCATCCGCTGCTGGGCTCCGGCCCGCGCGCCCGCCTGATCACCCGCTGCCGGACTCCGGCCCGCGCGCCCGCCTGAACATCCGCTGCCGGACGCCGGCCCCGCCTGCCCACCTGAACATCCACTGCCGGACGCCGGCCCGTCCGCCCGTCCGCCCGTCTGCCCGTCCGAACAGACGAAACGGGCCGGAGCCCCCGCAGGGGTTCCGGCCCGCCGCTACGACAAGCGGTCCAGTGCTGTCAGCCGCGCAGGGCCTGGACCGCGGCCTCCAGCCGCTTGCCGAAGTCCTCGTCCGCCTGACGGAAGTTGTTGATCGCGCGCTCGGCGATGTCGTCGCGCGTGACCCCGGAGATCGCCCCGGCCAGGTTCTTGACCAGGCGCTCCTTCTCGTCCTCCGTCATCAGGCGGTACAGGTTGCCCGCCTGGACGAAGTCGTTGTCCTCGGCGTGCACCGGGGTGACGGTCTCACCGGTGACACCGGTGACCTGGACGCCCTGCCACAGGGCGCGGCCGGTCTGGTGCGGGCCGCCGAAGCTGTTCGGCTCGTAGTTCTTCGCCGCGCCGTGCCGGCCGTCGTACAGGAAGCCGTCCCGGGAGTGGGTGCGCGCCTCGGTGGCGTGCGGGCGGTTCACCGGCAGGTGGTCGGCGTTGATGCCGACGCGGTAGCGGTGGGCGTCGCCGTAGGCGAAGAGGCGGCCCTGGAGCATCTTGTCCGGGGACGGGCCGATGCCGGGCACGAAGTGCGCCGGGGAGAAGATCGACTGCTCGACCTCGGCGAAGATGTTCTGCGGGTTGCGGTTGAGCTCCATCTTGCCGAACCAGACGATCGGGTAGTCCGCGTGCGGCCACACCTTGGTCAGGTCGAACGGGTTGAAGCGGTAGGTCGCCGCCTCGGCCACCGGCATGATCTGCACACCGACGGTCCAGGACGGGAAGTCACCGCGCTCGATGGCCTCGCGCAGGTCGCGCTGGTGCGAGTCGGGGTCCTTGCCCGCCAGGACCTCGGCCTCCTCGGCGGTCAGGTTCTTGATGCCCTGGTCCGTCTTGAAGTGGTACTTGACCCAGAAGGCCTCGCCGGCCTCGTTGTTCCACTGGTAGGTGTGCGAGCCGAAGCCGTCCATGTGGCGGTACGAGGCGGGGATGCCGCGGTCGCCGAACAGCCAGGTCACCTGGTGGGTGCTCTCCGGGCTCAGACCCCAGAAGTCGAAGACGTTGTCCGCCTCCTGCGAGCCGGTGTACGGGTCGCGCTTCTGGGTGTGGATGAAGTCGGGGAACTTGATCGCGTCCCGGATGAAGAAGACCGGGGTGTTGTTGCCGACGAGGTCGTAGTTGCCCTCTTCGGTGTAGAACTTCACCGCGAAGCCGCGCGGGTCGCGCACCGCGTCCGCCGCGCCCAGGTTGCCGGCCACGGTGGAGAAGCGGACGAAGACCTCGGTCTCCTTGCCGACCTCGGAGAGGAAGGCGGCACGGGTGTACTTGGTGACATCGGCGGTCACCTTGAACGTGCCGTAGGCGCCGGCGCCGCGGGCGTGCACGACACGCTCCGGGATGCGCTCGCGGTTGAAGTGGGCCAGCTTCTCCAGGAGGAGCTGGTCCTGGACGAGCACGGGGCCGCCGACGCCCGCGGTCTCGCTGTTCTGGTTGTCGGATACCGGAGCTCCGGCCTCCGTAGTGAGCGGTCCCTGAGTCACGTGGGCCTCCTGCGCCGTTTCTTGCTGTTCCTGTCCCTTGGCCGAAGCCGTAAGCGATCCTACAATGGACATTGTCTAAGTCAAGTTAGGCTCCAAAGTCACACTGGTTCGGGACCTGGCTCCCCTGGCTGTTAGGCTGGTTGGCATGAGTGACCTACTGGAACGGCTGCGCGGACGCGGATGGCGTATGACCGCCCAGCGGCGCGTGGTGGCCGAGGTCCTGGACGGCGAGCACGTCCACCTGACGGCCGACGAGGTGCACGCCCGGGCCGTTTCGAAACTCCCGGAGATCTCCAGAGCCACCGTCTACAACACGCTGGGCGAGCTGGTCTCGCTCGGCGAGGTGCTGGAGGTCGCGACGGACAAACGCGCCAAGCGCTACGACCCGAACGCCCACCGGCCCCACCACCACCTGGTCTGCGCCCAGTGCGGCGCGATCCGCGACGTCCACCCGGCGGGCAACCCGCTGGCCGACCTCCCCGACTCGGAGCGCTTCGGCTTCACGGTGTCGGACGTCGAGGTGACCTACCGAGGCGTCTGCCCCAACTGCGCGACGGGCTGACCGGACACCCGAAGAGCCCCGGCACCGATCACGGTGCCGGGGCTCTTTCGCGCGCGTGCCGGACGAGCGGCGCCCATGCGCCGAGGGCCGGAACCCTTTCGGATTCCGGCCCTCGGCCATCAGTAGCGGGGACAGGATTTGAACCTGCGACCTCTGGGTTATGAGCCCAGCGAGCTACCGAGCTGCTCCACCCCGCGGCGATGAATGCAACGTTACGTCAAGGTCGCGGACGGAAGCAAATCGGGTGGCGTGGACGCGCGCGGCGTACGCGCCCCCCGCCTCACGCCGACAGCTCCTCGCGCAGCGCGTCCCGCAGCCGCCGCGCCCGCTGGGCGACCTCCCCGGGACCCAGGGCGACCGCGCGGTCGGCCCAGCGCTGGCCCTCGGAGAGCTCCCCGCGGCGGGCGTAGACCAGGGCGAGGCGCAGCGCCGCCCGGCCGTGGCCGGCGTCGGCCGCCCGGGTCCACCACAGGGCCGCCTCCGGCTCGCTGCCCTCGCGGGCCAGCAGCAGCCCGAGGTTGAAGGCGCCGTTGCGGGAGCCCGCCTCGGCCGCCGCCCGGTACCAGCGGGCGGCCTCGGCGACGTCGCCGCGCGCCGCGGCCAGCATCCCGACCCGGACCTGGGCGCGGCGGTGGCCCTGGCCGGCCGCCCGCTCGTACCACTCCTCGCACTCGGTCTTCTCGTGCGCCGGCTCGCCCAGCTCGTGCGCGGGCTCCGGCGGCCGGCGCGCGTCGAGCAGCGTGGCCAGCCGGTAGGCGGCCTCCGCGCTGCCGCCCCCGGCCGCGCACCGCAGGTGCCGCTCGGCCTCCTGCTCGTCCCCGTCCCGCAGCCGGGCCATCCCGACCTGGAGCGCCGCCTCGGCGTGCCCGGCGGAAGCGGCCCGCTCGTACCAGCGCAGCGCCTCCTCGTCCGCCCCGCGTCCGGCGTACAGGATGCCGAGGTTGAAGGCGGCGTCGACGCTGCCGGCCTCGGCGGCCTTGGAGAACCAGGGCTCGGCCCCGGTCCGGTCACCGCCCTGGAGCAGCAGGATCCCCAGCGCGTTGGCGGCCTCCCGGTGCCCGGCGTAGGCCGCGCGCCGGTACCACTGCTCGGCCTGCTGGGTGCGGCCCTGCTCGGCGCAGAGCAGCCCCAGGTTGTACGCGCCGTTGTCGTCGCCCGCGTCCATCGCCGCCCGGTACCAGCGCTCGGCGGTCTGCGGCTCGCCCCGCTCGGCGTGCAGCGCGCCCAGCGCGTTGGCCGCGTTGCCGTCGCCCTCCTGGGCGGCCCGCAGCCACCACGCGGCCGCGCTCTCGGTGTCCCCGGCGTCGCGCAGCAGGAAGCCCAGCGCGCAGGCGGCGCGCGCCTCGCCGTCCTTGGCGGAGGTCAGGTACCAGCGCCCGGCCTCCCTCAGTTCGCCCCGCCGCTCCAGGATCGTCCCGAGGTGCAGCGCGGCCCGCCGGTGCCCGCGGGCCGCCGCCTGCCGGTACCACTGCTCGGCCTCCTGGGCCGCCCGCTCGGCGTCGTCGCCCCCGGCACCCTTCTCGCTCCGCCGGTCCAGTGCCCGGGCCAGCCGGTACGCGGCCTCCCGGTGCCCCCGCTCGGCGGCCACCCGCATCCAGCGCTCGGTCTCGGTGTCGCCGCGGTGTTCCAGCAGGTCGGCGAGGGCGTAGGCACCCAGGACGTGCCCCTGTTCGGCGGACTGGCGCAGCCAGTACTCGGCGGCGGGCTCGTCGCCGCGTTCGCGGAAGTGGCGGCCCAGCGCGTGCGCGGCCGCGGCGGATCCGGCGACGGCGGCGATCCGCCACCATCCGGCGGCCTCGTCGGCGTACCCGCGCTGGTGCAGCAGGACACCCAGGTTGTTGGCGGCGGCGCGGTCACCGGCCGCGGTGGCGGCCCGCAGGTGCGGCTCGGCCCCGTCGAGATCGCCGCGGCGCAGCAGCATGGACCCGAGAACGCTCATCGCCTCGACATCGCCGGCCTCGGCGGCGAACCGCCGGCGCATCTCCTCGGCCGCCTCCTCGGCGGCCTCCCCCGTCTCGTCCCGGACCCTTCCGGGACCGGAAGACTGCACAAATCGCCCCGTCTCGAACAGAGTTGCCATGTCCCCCATAACGTCCATCGTCGCACCACCTGCAACCTGCGTACACCCGGTATACCGCAGTCAGTGAGGTCACTTCAGCGTTTTGTCGACATGCCCACAGAGAGACAAGTCAAACACAGATCGCCCAACTCCCCCCGCAGACGCGGCCGTCACCGGGGCCGCCGTCCGCCTCCACCCGCGTCCGCGCATGACGAAGGCCCGGATCCCTGATGGGATCCGGGCCTTCGCCGTCAGTAGCGGGGACAGGATTTGAACCTGCGACCTCTGGGTTATGAGCCCAGCGAGCTACCGAGCTGCTCCACCCCGCGCCGTTGTGTTCTCAACCTATCACGGCGCGGGAGGGAGCCCGACCGGCGGCCGGTCAGCCGCTGTCCGCGGAAGCGGTGTCGCTCGCGGTGGGAGAGGGACTGGCCGCGTCCTCCCCGTTCGCGTCCCCGCCACCGCTCTGGCCGGCCTCCGCCTGGGCCTCCTCGGCCCGGTTCAGCGCGTCCTCCAGGTCCTTCTGGGCCTCGCCGTACGCCGTCCAGTCGTTCTCCTTCAGGGCCTTCTGGCCGGCCTCGAAGGCTTCCTGGGCGTCGTTCAGCGCCTCCTGGACCGTCGGGTCGCTCGACGTCGGCGGCGGATCGGTGCCGTCGTCGCCCTCCTCCGGCGGCTCGGTCGTCGTGCCTCCCTCGCCGAAGACCTTGTCGAGCGCCTCCTCCAGGGTGTCCTCGAAGGCCGTCTGGCCGCCGTAGGTCACCAGCACCTTGCGCAGCAGCGGGTACTTGAGGCCGCCGCCGCGTACGTAGACCGGCTCCACGTAGAGCAGCCCGCCGTCCAGCGGCACCGTCAGCAGGTTGCCGTACTCCACTTCCGAGTCGCCGCCCCTGAGCAGCCTGATGGACTCGGCGATGTCCTGTTCGGAGTTGAACTGGCTCTGCACCTGTTTGGGGCCGTCGACGGTCGTGCTCGTCGGCAGCTTCAGGATTCTGATCTTGCCGTAGCCGCTGGTGCCGGCCTCGGCGTCGACCGCCATGAACGCGCTGAGGTTGTCCCGCCCGTTGGGCGTGAACGTGGTCGTCAGCGAGAACGCCTGCTGGTCCTGGTCGGGCATCCTCATGCTCAGGTAGTACGGCGGCACCGCGTCGCCCGACTTGTTGGTCGGGTCCTCCGGCACCTGCCACACCTCGCTGCCGCTGAGGAACGTCTCCGCGTCGTCGACGTGGTAGCGGCTGAGCAGCTCGCGCTGGACCTTGAACAGGTCCTGCGGGTAGCGCAGATGGGCCATCAGGGCGTCGGAGATCTCCGACTTGGGCTGCACCGTGTCCGGGAACGCCTTCATCCAGGTCTTCAGGACCGGGTCCTGGGTGTCCCACTGGTAGAGCTTGACGTCGCCGGTGTACGCGTCGACGGTCGCCTTCACCGAGTTGCGGATGTAGTTGACCTGGTTCTGCTGGGCGACCACCGCGCGGTTGTCGTTGGCCGCGGTCAGCGAGTCGGCCGTGGTGTCGCCGAGCGTGGTGCGGGAGGCGTACGGATAGCCGTTGGTGGTCGTGTAGGCGTCCACGATCCACTGGATGCGGCCGTCCACCACCGCCGGGTAGGCGTCGCCGTCGATGGTCAGCCAGGGCGCGACGGCCTCGACCCGGTCCTTGGGCGTGCGGTTGTACAGGATGCGCGAACCGTCGCCGATCGCGCCCGAGTACAGGATCTGCGGCTCGTTGAACGCCACCGCGTACGCGGCCCGGTTGACCGGGCCGGAGAGGTCGACCCCGCCGTCACCCCGGTAGCTGGTGGTCTTCTCGCCGCTGTCGTCGGAGTAGTCGATCTCCTTCTGGGGACCGCCCACGATGGAGTACGTGTCGGTCTTCTCGCCGTAGTAGATCCGCTGTTCGTACGTGCCCAGGTCGCCCTTGGAGGGCAGGTTGGACTCGGTGAACACCGGGCGGCCCTCGGAGTCGACCTCGGTGCCCTTGGCGGCGACCACGCCGAAGCCGTGGGTGTAGCGGAAGTGGTTGTTGATCCAGTTCTGCTTGTCCACGCCGGCCAGGTTCAGCTCGCGCAGGCCGATCACCGTGTCCTGGTCGGCGCCGTCCTCGGTGCTGTAGCGGTCGACGTCCAGGTTGGTCGGGAAGGCGTAGTACTTCCGCATCTGCTGGAGCTGCTGGAAGGTCGGCGAGACGATGTTCGGGTCCATGATCCGGATGCTGGCGGCGTCGGAGACGTCGTCGCGCAGCCGGGTCAGGTCCTCGGTGTCGCTCTTGCCGTCGTACTCGGTGACCTGGGTGCCGTCGATGCCGTAGGCGTCGCGGGTCGCCTCGAGGTTCTTCTCGACGTACGGCGCCTCCTTGGCCTGCTCGTTCGGCTGGACCTGGAACTTCTGCACGATCGCCGGGTAGAGACCGCCGATCAGGATCGCGGAGAGCACCATCAGGCCGAAGCCGATGACGGGGAGCTGCCAGGTGCGGCGCCAGAGGGTGGCGAAGAACAGCAGGGCGCAGATGACGGCGATGCAGAACAGGATCGTCTTGGCCGGCAGGTAGGCGTTGGCGTCGACGTACCTCAGGCCCGTCCAGTTGTCCGTGGCCTTGAAGTCGCTGGACTTCACCGCCAGGCCGTACCGGTCCAGCCAGTACGCCACCGCCTTCAGGGTGACGAAGACGCCGATCAGCACGGAGAGGTGGCCGGTGGCCGCTCCCGTGGCGCGGGCGCCCGGGCTGGTGACGCGCAGGCCGCCGTACAGGTAGTGGGTGAGCGCGGCGGCGATCACCGAGATGATCACGGCGGCGAAGCCGAAGCCGAGCAGGAACCGGTACCAGGGCAGGTCGAAGGCGTAGAAGGCGACGTCCAGCTTGAACTGGGGGTCCTTCTGGCCGAACGGCACGCCGTTGACCCACATCAGCCAGGTGCGCCACTGGCCGGCCGCCGAGGCGCCGGCGATCAGGCCCACCAGGGCGGTGATGCCGAGCAGCAGCCACTTCTTGTAGGGCGCGATGCCCATCCGGTAGCGGTCGAGGTTCTGCTGCTCCATCGACATGGCGCTCAGCGGCGGGCGCATGCGGTGGGCGAGCCAGATGTTGAACCCGACCGCGAGCGCCATCAGCAGGCCGAAGACGAAGAACAGCCCGATCTTCGTCCACAGGGTGGTGGTGAACACCGACGAGTAGTCGACCGACCGGTACCACAGCCAGTCCGTCCAGAAGCCCGCGAACATGGTGAACGCCATGGCCAGCACGGCCAGGACGCCCAGCGTCAGCAGCAGGGTCCGGACACGCCGGGAGGGGCGTCCCACTCTCATCCGTGGCCCTGTCGGGCCTCCTCCGCCGCGGTCCGGCATCTGGAAAGCCAAGGTGAGCACCTCGAAGTTCGCTGTCGTAGGTCCGTCAGGCCCTCGGGTTCGCGGGCCCCTCGTGCGCCCCCGTGCCCGTGGGCCCACACTTATGCAACTTACTCATCGTTTACTCGGTTCCCGATTCCGGCCCCGAACGAGGCAGGATTGTGACCATGTCCAACACCCCCATGGCGGCCAGCCCGCTGACCCGGTCCGTACTCGAGATCGACGAGTACGTCGCCGGTCTCGGCTGGGACCAGCCCGCCCGCCTCTTCGCACTCGTAGACACCGCACGGCTCCAGGCCGAACAGCCCTCGCTCGCGGACCGGCTCGGTCTCGGGGACGAGGGCGAGTCGGCCGGCCTCACCCCGATCGAGCAGGACGAGGTGCCGGCGGACCGGCCGCTGGACGAGTTCCTGGCCACCATCGCCTGGCCGGACGCGGTGGCCGGCTGCGCGCTCTCGGTGGAGCGGCTGATGCTGCCGCCGTCGGCCGAGGCGCAGGTGCCCGAGGGGCTGGGCGAGGCCGAGCTGGCCCGGTGGGTGGCGGACCACCCGGACCGGCAGGAGGTCCGGATGACGGTGGCCGTGCTGCGCGACGGGGCCCGCGAGTCGGCGCTCAGGCTGCGCGAGAAGGACACGCCGACGGAGGTGCTCACCGGGTCCGGCCTGGTGCCGGGGCTGGCCGAGGCGCTGGCGGCGACGTTCGAGGAGTAGTCCGCCGGCGGTCGGCTAGCCGGCGGTGCAGGACGGCAGGTCACCGGTGTCGCCGGAGCGGATGTCCTTCAGCGCGTCCAGGGCGTCGTCGATGGTGCCCACCTTGACCAGGGTGAGACCGTCGGGGGTGTCCTTGGCGGCGGCGGCGCAGTTGTCGGCGGGCGTCAGGAAGTACCGGGCGCCCTTGTCGCGGGCGCCGACGGTCTTCATCTCGATGCCGCCGATCGCACCGACCGTGCCGGCGTCGTCGATCGTGCCGGTGCCCGCGACGAACTCGCCGCCGGTGAGGTCGCCGGGCGTCAGCTTGTCGTAGATGCCGAGCGCGAACATCAGCCCGGCGCTCGGGCCGCCGACGTCCGCGAGCTTGATGTCGATGCTGAACGGGAAGGTGTGGTCGGTGCCCGCCGAGATCCCGACGATGGCGCGCTTCTCGCCGCTGTCGTCGGAGGCGGTGGTGGTGATGGTGACCTTCTCGGTCGTCGTCGCCGTCCGGTTCTCCTTCTCGGCGGCGGCCTGCTCCTCGGCGGGCACCACCGTGAAGACGACGTCCTCGCCGGGCTTGTGCTCGGTGACCAGCTCCGCGACGTCGGCGGGCTGCTTCACCGCCGTACCGTCGACCGCCTTGATCACGTCACCGGCGTGCAGCTTCCCCTCGGACGGGGAGTCCTTGACGACGGTGGAGACCACCACCCAGGACTTCACCGGGATGTCCAGCTCCTTGAGCGCCGCGACCTTGGCGCTCTCCTGGGACTGGCTGAACTCCTCGGCGTTCTCCTGGGTCGACTCCTCCTCGGTCGTGCCGTCCGGGTAGAGCGTGTCGTGCGGCACGACCTTGTTGTCGTGGGCGAGCCAGCCGTAGACGGCCTCGACGAGGTTCATCCGGTACTCGGCGCTGGTGACGCGGACGGTCGTCATGTTGAGGTGCCCGCTCGCCTCGTACGTCTCGTGCCCGGAGATCTGCAGCACCGGCTCGCCGTCGTGGTCACCCAGCGTGTTCACCGTCGGCCCCGGGGACATCTCCGAGTAGGGCACGGGGATGAACACCCCCGCGCACAGGAGTGCGATCAGCATCAGGGTCGAGGCGAGCATCGTCGCGGTGCGGCGTGGCATGGAACGACAGTACGGGACGGTCCTGTCAGCGCACCGTCAGGGCGTCCGGGCAGGGCACCCCGCCCGCGAACGGGCCGCCTACGAACGGGAGTGCTGCTTCTCCATGGCCTCGCGGAAGCGCGCGTACCCGTCCAGTTCGGGGCCGTCACTGCGGATCTTGCGGGTCCGGTTGGCCCAACTGCCCCACAGGCCCGCGACGATCGCGGCCACCAGCGGAATGAGCAACCAGACGAGCGCAGCCATGCCGACCTCCCGACCCCACGTACGCGACTGACTGATCAGCAGATTAACCGTCCGCAGTGTCAACGGTCGTACCGGGGGTGCGGTTACGCAACCGGACGGCCCCCTCACGCCCCGGCGGGCGGCTCAGCAGGCGCCCACCCACTCCTCCGTGCCGTCGGCGAACGTCTGGTGCTTCCAGATGGGCACCTCGTGCTTGAGGTCGTCGATGAGCCTGCGGCACGCGGCGAACGCCTCGCCCCGGTGCGGGCAGGAGACGGCCACGACGACGGCGAGGTCACCGACCCGCAGGTCGCCCACGCGGTGCACGGCGGCCAGGGCGCGCACCGGGTACTCGGCGACGACCTTCCCGGCGATCCGCCGCATCTCGGCCTCGGCGCTGGGGTGGCAGGAGTAGCCGAGCCGGTCGACGTCCGCTCCCCCGTCGTGGTCGCGCACGGTGCCCACGAACAGGGCGGTCCCGCCGGCCGAGGTGTCCCCGACGGCCCGGAAGACCTCGTCCACGGAGAGCGGGGTGTCCCGGATCGCGATCAGCTTCAGGGGGTCCGGCGCGGCCTGCTCACCGGGGTGACCGTTCATGGGTGCCATGGGCCCATCGTGCCGCACGGCGCGGGCGGCACGGAACCGTGGTGTCCGCCGGTACGCGCGCGTACCGGCCCGCGGGCCGCCGAAAGGCGGCGGGGGTCAGATCCGCCGCCGGGCCTTGCGGGCACGCCGGACCACCGCCGCGGCGCCCAGCAGCGCCACCGTCGCGCCCGCGGCGCCGGCGGCCGTCGCATCCTTGCGGCCGAGCCGCCGGCCGGCGACGGTGTGCCGGCCGGACACCTCCTCCAGCAGTTCGGCGAGCACCTCCTCGTTGGTGTACCGCGGCCGCCACCCGGCGTCGTGCAGCCGGCTCCCGCTCACCACCCAGGGGTACATCGTGTAGGCGAGGTCCCCGGCCGGGGAGGGGGTGAGCCCGATGCGGTGCAGCCGGGCCGCGGCGCCCAGGGCGACCGCGGAGGGCAGCTCCATGCGCCGGATGCCGCTCAGCTCCTCGACCTCCTCCTGCTCCAGCCAGCCGTCGCAGCCGACGGCCAGCTCGCCGTCGACCTTCTCCAGGGCGGCGTACTCCAGCGCCCCGCACAGGTCGTCGACGTGGCAGAACTGCCAGGCGGGCCGCGACCCGGCCACCACGAGCAGCCGGGGTGACTCGAAGTACCTGGTCAGCGCGGTGTCGGTGCCGCCGACCAGGATGGCGGGGCGGACCACGGTGACGTTCAGGCCGGGGTGCGCGCGGGGGGCGCGGCGGGCCAGGCGCTCGATCTCCAGCAGGTCGCCGACGCCGGTGGCCTCGGCGGTGGCGCGCAGCTCGGCGTCCTCCGACAGCGGCAGCTCGTTGTCCGGCAGCGCGCCGTAGACCATCGCGGACGTGCACAGCACCACGCGGTGCACACCGGCCGCCGCGGCGGCGGTCAGGACGGTCTGCGTCCCCCGGACGTTGTAGGCCGTCCGGGCGGCGGCGTCGGTCTCCAGGTCGAGGTCGAGCGCGAGGTGCACCACGACGTCGGCGCCGCGCAGCTTGTCGGCGATGGCCGGGTCCCGCACGTCCAGGACGTGCCAGTGCGCCTCGGCGCACTCGCCGCGCCGCTCGTCGATCGCCACGACCCGCTTGACCTCGTCGGACGCGGCGAGCCGAGCGGTGAGCAGCGCGCCGGTCCCGGACGCGGCGCCGGTCACCGCGACGACGGGCCCCCGCGCCACGCGGCCGGCGGGACTGGTTGACTGGTTTCGCGCTGCGCGAACCTGCGGATCTGGGGAACTCACCGGGCGTCTCCAGCGGTTGTCTTCAGTACGTACGCGTGTGACGCGTACGTACCAGGTGGCATCCATCCTGCCGCAGGCCGTCAGTCGGCGAAGCACCGAGGCCCGATCCGCCCCGGGTGTCTACGCTGGGTGGTGAATGTCGGGCAGCCGTGCCGCCGGAGAGAACCGGCGGCCCTACCAGCCGAGGAACCCCGTGAGTGACACCCCATTCGGATTCGGCCTTCCGCCGGAGGAGCCGGACGACGGCGACGAGGGCAAGAAGAAGGACCAGCAGAGCGGTGGTGGTCAGGGACCGGCCGACCCGTTCGGTTTCGGCGCCCTGCCCGGGGCCGGAGGCCTTGGCGGCCCGGGCTCCGGGCGGGCCGACAATCCGTTCGCGGCCATGTTCGGTTCCATGAACCCCAACGACCTGGGCGCCGCCTTCCAGCAGCTGGGCCAGATGCTCTCCTACGAGGGCGGCCCGGTGAACTGGGACATGGCCAAGCAGATCGCCCGCCAGACGGTCGCCCAGGGCGCCCCGGACGGCACCAAGGACGCCAGCGTCGGCCCCGCCGAGCGCAGTGCCGTCCAGGAGGCCGTGCGGCTCGCGGACCTGTGGCTCGACGACGCCACCGCCCTGCCCTCCGGCGCGGGCACCGCCGTGGCCTGGAGCCGCGCGGAGTGGGTCGAGGCGACCCTGCCCGCCTGGAAGGAGCTGGTCGACCCGGTCGCCGAGCGCGTCGGCAACGCGATGGGCGACGTCCTGCCGGAGGAGATGCAGGCCATGGCCGGCCCGCTGATCGGCATGATGCGCTCCATGGGCGGCGCCATGTTCGGCACGCAGATCGGGCAGGCCGTCGGAGTGCTCGCCGGTGAGGTCGTCGGCTCGTCCGACATCGGCCTGCCGCTCGGCCCGGCCGGCAAGGCCGCCCTGCTGCCGGCCAACGTCGAGCGGTTCGGCACGGACCTGGGCGTGCCCCAGGAGGAGGTGCGGCTGTACATCGCCCTGCGCGAAGCCGCCCACCAGCGCCTCTTCGCGCACGTCCCGTGGCTGCGCTCGCACCTGTTCGGCGCGGTCGACGGCTACGCGCGCGGCATCAAGGTCGACACGGCGAAGCTGGAGGACGTGGTCGGCCAGTTCGACCCGCAGAACCCCGAGCAGCTGCAGGAGGCCCTCCAGCAGGGCATGTTCCAGCCGGAGGACACCCCGGAGCAGAAGGCGGCCCTGGCCCGGCTGGAGACGGCTCTGGCGCTCGTCGAGGGCTGGGTGGACGCGGTGGTGCACGCCGCCGCCAAGCCGCGGCTGTCGTCCGCCGACGCGCTGCGCGAGACGCTGCGCCGCCGCCGTGCCTCCGGCGGCCCGGCGGAGCAGACCTTCGCCACGCTGATCGGCCTGGAGCTGCGCCCCCGCCGGCTGCGGGACGCCTCCCGGCTGTGGGCGTCGCTGACGGACGCGCGCGGGGTCGACGGCAGGGACGGCCTGTGGGCCCACCCGGACATGCTGCCGACCGCCACCGACCTGGACGACCCGGACGGTTTCGTCCACCGCGAGCAGCTGGACTTCTCCGAGCTGGACAAGATGCTCGGCGAGGCGGCCGACAAGCCGGACCTGAGGAAGCGGGACCGGCGGGACGAGGGCGACGGAGCGGAGTGAGCCTTCACGACGACGCGGTCCTCGTGCTCAAGGGGTACGAGGGCCGGGACGAGGCCCAGGACGAGCTGCGCGGGCGGTATCTGGACCATCTGGCGGCCCATGCGGACGGCCTGTGGAAGTCCTGCGCGGACGGGCACATCACGGCGAGCGCCCTGGTGGTCGACCCGTCGCGCGACCGGGTCCTGCTGACCCTGCACCGCAAGCTGCGCATGTGGCTGCAGATGGGCGGCCACTGCGAGCCCGGGGACGCCACGCTCGCCGCGTCCGCGCTGCGCGAGGGCACCGAGGAGTCCGGTGTCGCCGGCCTCACCCTGCTGCCCGGCGGCCCGGTGCGGCTGGACCGCCACCACACGCCGTGCGCCTGGCACCTGGACGTCCAGTACGCGGCCCTGGCCCCGCCGGACGCGGTCGAGGCGATCAGCGACGAGTCCCTGGACCTGCGCTGGTTCGGCTACGACGAGGTCGCGGAGGTGGCCGACGAGTCGGTCGTCCGGCTGGTGGCGGCGGCCAGGGCAAGGCTCTGACGGCTCCCGGTGCTCGGAGTGCTCCGAGTGCTCGGAGTGCTCCGAGTGCTCCGAGTGCTCCGCACGGCGTACAGGTGGCGTACGGGTAAGGGGCGAGCACCCATGGTGATCGCCCCTTGCGCCTGCGCCCGGGGTCAGCTCCAGACGTTGCCCTGGTTCTGACCGCGCGCCCCCTGCTGGCCCACGCCGTACTGCGCGCCCAGGCCCGACCCGATCGCCGCGTTCTGCGGCGGCAGCAGCTCACTGGGCTGCACGAGGGCGAAGCCGCTGCCCATGAAGCTCAGCTCCCAGCCCTCGCCGGTGTCGCCGCGGCGCCGGAACACCCCCGAGGAGTGCGTCTGGGCCTGCATCTGCACCCGCAGCCCCGTGGACCAGGCCACGATCGCGTCGGCGTCGCAGTTGACGTACGTGTCGGGCGTCACCCGCATCAGCAGCGGGGCGCCGGAGGTCATCAGCGCGACCCGGCCGCGCCCGGTGATGTTGAGCTGGTACTTCCCCGAGCCGGAGATGCCGTAGAGGCTGTCCACCGCGATGACCTCGTGGTGCAGGGAGGAGTCCATCGCCAGCACGTAGGAGCTGTCGACGGTGAGGCCCTCCTGCTCGACCTCCATCACGTGGATCCGCTGGGCGAGGTTGGCGAAGTAGACCGTGCCCTGCCCGTGGCAGCGCATCAGGTCCAGTCCCTCGCCGGTGCGCGCACGCGCGCGTGCCTGGCCGCGGCTCTGGAACTCGGCGTCGAACTCGACGAGCCCCTGGTAGGCGACCATCGTGCCCTTGCGGGCGAGGATGTCGTCGTGTCCCTCCAGGGTGACGCGGAGCATCTGCTGGTTCTGCAGGCTCCAGCGTTCCTGGGTCTGCTGGTCGTTGTAGGCGAAAAGCGGGCTCTGCATGGTGTTCCTGCTCCCCCTCAGCCCCGGACCCGGAGACGGTCGGTGCTGTCCTCACTGGGCTGGACGACGACGATGCCCTGACCGGAGAAGGCCATCTGGTAGGCCTCGCCGCTGCCGCGGCCGATCAGGGCCCCCGCCTTGAAGCTGCGCTTGCCCTTCACCTTCAGGTTCGGCGACCAGGCGACGAGCGCGTCCGGGTCGACGTAGGTCTCGTCCTCGCCGCCACCGCAGTCGACGACGATCGGCTTGCCCCGCGAGGTGAGCGCCACCCACCCCTGTCCGGAGATCCTGGTGTTCCACAGCCCCTGACCGGCGAACTTCGCCAGCCCCTTGACCCGCTCCACGCCCCAGGTGAGGTGGGCGTCGAAGGCCAGCAGGTTGGTGGCGTTGACGGAGATCCCCTCCCCGTCGAGGTTGATGACGACGACGTCCGCGCCGTAGTCGGCGAGGTAGAGCAGGCCGTCACCGGAGCACTTCATCAGGGGCGCGCCCTCGCCGGTCACCCAGTCCTTGGCGATCTGGCGGACCGCGGGCGGGTTGGGCTCGTACTGCACGAATCCCTCGTAGGCGACCATCGAGCCCACGCGCGCGAAGAGGTCCTCACCGGTCCGCACGGCGACTTTCAGCATGTGGTCGCCGTGGTTCTCCATACGGGCGGTGACCGGGGCGGGGGCGTAGCCCGCGAGCGGCTGGTCCATGTCGGGCTCTCCCTCAGATCTCGTACGGCTGGACGACGACGAAGTTGCCGGGCGCTCCCCGGAACTGGAGGTTCACGCTCTCACCGGTGTCGCCGGGGTAGGAGTTGCGCCGCATCCGCACCTGGCTGGAGACGATGACCTGGGCCGCGGCCGACCAGGCGACGACCGCGTTGCAGTCGGCGAACGTGGTGGGCGTGACCGGCAGGACCACGGGCGTGCCGTGCGTCTTGACGACGATCGTGCCGGTGCCCTGGAACTGCATCGTGAACAGCGCGCCGCCCGGGATGCCGTGGCCCTCGACGCGGCGGACCTCGTACTGGAGGCCCTCGTCGAACGCCAGCACGTTCTCGGCGGAGACGCAGACCGCGTCGCCCTGGAGCTCGATGGGGTGCAGCATCGTGGACCGGTCGGCGAAGAAGACCTGCCCCTTGCCGGTGCAGCGCATCAGCTGCATCTCCTGGCCGGTCGCGTTGCCGACGATGCGGCCGGTGAATCCGGCGCCCTTGTAGCTGAAGTCGACCTTGCCCTGGTAGAGCACCATGCTGCCCTGGCGGGCCAGCACGGGCTGGTCGCCGAGGCCGAGGTCCACGCGGACGAGTTTCTCGTTCTGCTGCGTCCAGCGCTGGCCGGTGGGCGTCTCGCGGAACTTCCGCAGCGCGGCGGCCACACCCGCGGGCCGCGGCGGGGACTGGGGGGCGTCTGGGGGCTGGGAGACGCCCTGGGGCGGCACACCCGGGGGCGGCTGCACGCCCTGGGGGGCGCCCGGAGCGCCGTAGGGGGCCTGCTGGCCGTACCCGGGGGGCGGGAGCGGGGCCTGCGGGGCCTGCGGCTGGGGGTAGCCCGGGGGCAGCGGGGCGCTCTGGTCCGGTCGGCCGTACGACGGGGCCGGCGGGGGCGCCGCGAGGGTGGGCTCGGGCGCCGGGGGCGGCGTCGGTACGGGCGCAGGCGCGAAGTGCCCCGCGGCGGGCTGGGGAGCTGGGGCCGGGGCGGCGGGAGCCGGGGCGGGGGCCGGGGCGGCGGGGATCCCGAACGCCGGGGGCTCCGGGGCCGGGGCGGGCGCGGCGGGCGGGGCGAAGCCCGGGACCGCGCCGGCGGCGGCCGGCTGCTGCGGCTCCGGCGCCTCCTCCTCGGCCACCTCGCCGCCGAAGTTGCGCAGCAGCGCCTCCAGGCCGCCGTCGAAGCCCTGGCCGACGGCCGCGAACCGCCACACGTCCTTGAGGTAGAAGTCGCCGAGCATCACGGCCCGCTCGGTGGAGAACTCCGAGCCGTCGAACGGGTAGCGGGCCACCTCCTCGCCGCCCGCGACGATGCGGAGGTATCCCGGACCGATCTGCGACATCTGCCCGGCGCCGTCGAGCGCCGCCGTGAAGGACAGCTTCTGGATCCGCGGCGGGATCCGGTCCAGCGTGACCCTGAAGGACTCCGTGTCGCCGGCCTGCGCGCCCAGGAGCTGAATGGCCCCCTCGGGGGACTTCGGCTGGTTGAAGAAGACGAAGTACCGGTCGTCCGAGAGCCGTTCGTCGGCGTCCAGCCCGAAGCAACTGATGTCGAAGGTCAGCCCGGGCCCGGAGATCTGCACACCCACGTACAGATCCGTGCCCGCGGTGAGATCACTGATCCTGGCCTTGTGGCCGCGTTGGAATTCCCTGGCCATGCGTACGACCGTCCCCCATCCCGAATACAAGTGCGTCGCGCCAGGCTAACGGCAAAGCCTGACACCGCCCGAAACCGGGACGGACCCGGGACGAACGCCAGGGGAGTTCAGCGGCCGCGCGCGCCGGGCACGTGCGGGAGCCGGTCGGCGGCGGCCACTCCCTCGAGGTACCCCCGGGCCCGCTCGGTGCGGGGGTACGCCTCCAGCAGGCGCCAGAAGCGGGGGCCGTGCCCGGGGACGAGCAGGTGCGCCAGCTCGTGGAGGAGGACGTAGTCGACGACGTACTCGGGCATCCCCTGGAGGCGGTGCGAGAGCCGGATGCTGCCCTCCGCCGGGGTGCACGAGCCCCAGCGCGTGTTCTGGTTGGTGACCCAGCGCACCGAGCTGGGACGCGCGCGTGACTCGAAGTACTGGGCGGACAGCCGCTGGGCGCGCTCCGCCAGCTCCGCGTCACCGAGGACGCGCTTGCTCTCCTGGGCTTCCAGTTTGTCGAGCATGACGCTCACCCAGCGCTGCTCCTCCGCCTCGGACATCCGGGCCGGGATCAGCACGACGGTGCGGTCGCCCTCGCGGTACGCGGAGACCGTCCGGCGGCGACGGCTGCTTCTGCGGACCTCGATCGCGCGCGCTCCGGAGCCGCTGGGCGGCGGAGTCGTCGGCGGGCGTTGTGGCGTTCCGGCGCGGTGCAGTGGGTCGGCGGAGGACACGCCCCGACGTTACCCGCTGCACACGGGGAAGTCCCGGTTCCGGGACAGTCGGATACGGCCTCCGCCCCGCCACCCCGCACTTACATCTCATATGACCAGTACGACAAGCGCCTACTGCCTGTGGACAACTTTCGGCGCTCTGCGACGGAAACGGGCATGCTGGCACTCGCCGGCTCGGTCGTGACCACCGATCCGGCACACGGGGAGTACCGGAACGTACGGGGGGTCTGGCATGCATCCGATGGTGAAACCCGCGCTGCGGCGCGGCTGGCGCGACCTCAACACGGTGCAGTTCGGGATGACCCCGGCGCACGCGCTGACGCTGGGGCCGGTGGACACCGCGACAGGCAGTTTCCTCGACCTGCTCAACGGCACGCGAGGGCTGCCGCTGCTGCGCGAGGAGGCGCGTCGGATGGACCTGCCCGACGGCCATGTCGACCTGCTGGTGAGGCGGCTGGCGCGGGCCGGGCTCCTCGACGACTCCCGTGGCGGTGGCCCCGCCGCCGACGCCCTCCGCGAGAACGCGGAGGTCCTCGACCGGCTCCGCCCGGACCTCGCCTCCCTCTCCCTGACCACCTCCGGGCCGGGCGACGCCATGGGACGGCTGGCCGCCCGCCGCGCCCTGCGGGTGCAGGTCCGAGGCGCGGGCCGGGTGGGCGCCGTCCTGGCGTCGCTGCTGTCGGGCGCGGGGATCGGCGAGGTCGACGTCCGCGACGGCGGCCGCGTCGAGCCGTGGGACGTCGCCCCCGGGGGGCAGTCCGCCGAGGCGGTCGGCGACCGCCGGGACGAGGCGGCCCGCCGTGCCGTCCGCCGGGCCGCCCCCGGCCGTGCGCCGCGCCGCGGCCCCGCGGCGCGGCCCGAGGACGGCGGTCCGGGCTTCGCCCTGGTGATCATCGCCTCGCGCGACGACATCGCCGTGCACGCGCCCCCGGCGTCCGCCGCCGAGCCCCTCATGGCCTCCGGTACACCTCATCTCTACGCCGGCGTGGTGGAGGGCACGGGAGTCGTCGGTCCCTTCGTGCTGCCCGGCGAGACGGGCTGCGCGGGCTGCCTCCACGAGAGCCGCACCGACCGGGACCCGGCCTGGCCCCGGCTGATCACCCAGTGGCGTTCGGGCTCCCAGCGCCGGGTAGGGCCCTGCGACCTCGCGCTGGCCACCACGGTCGCCGGGCTGGCCGCCGCACACGCCCTCGCCTTCCTCGACGGCCACGTCCCCTCCAGTGCCGGCGCCCGCTGGGAGGCCGCGCTGCCCGGTCTGCGCTGGCACACGCGGCCGGTCCCGGCCCATCCCGCGTGCCCCTGCGCGGCGGCGCGGGCAGATGAGGAAAAAGGTGAGCGGGAACACCCCTCCGGAGAGGGGGAGCGACGCGAGACAATGGCGGAGCAACGGCCGTCAGCACGAGCGCGACGCGGAGCACGGACGGCGCGGCCGGCTGGGACTTGGAGGGCGCATGTCTGATCTTCCCCGGAAGGCGGTCACCCGGACCGCCAAGCTCGCCGCGCTCCCGCTCGGCTTCGCCGGACGGGCGACCTGGGGGCTCGGCAAGCGAATCGTGGGCGAATCCGCGGAGCTGGTCGGCCAGCAGTTGCAGCAGCGCACCGCCGAGCAGCTGTTCAAGGTCCTCGGGGAGCTGAAGGGCGGGGCCATGAAGTTCGGCCAGGCCCTCTCCGTCTTCGAATCCGCCCTGCCCGAGGAGATCGCCGGCCCCTACCGGGCGGCCCTGACGAAGCTGCAGGAGGCGGCCCCGCCGATGCCGACGCGCACGGTGCGCACCGTGCTCGGTGAGCGGCTCGGCGAGAACTGGCAGGAGCTGTTCCTGGAGTTCGAGGACAAGCCCTCCGCCGCGGCCTCCATCGGGCAGGTGCACCGGGGGGTGTGGCACGACGGCCGTGAGGTGGCGGTCAAGGTCCAGTACCCGGGGGCCGGCGAGGCCCTCCTGTCGGACCTGAACCAGCTCGGCCGCTTCGCCCGCCTGCTGGGCCCGCTCATCCCCGGCCTGGACATCAAGCCATTGATCATGGAACTGAGGGACCGGGTCTCGGAGGAACTCGACTACGGCCTGGAGGCACAGGCCCAGCGCGCGCACGCCGAGGAGTTCGCGGACGACCCGGACATCCTGGTACCGGACGTGGTCCATCAGTGCGAGCAGGTCCTGGTCACCGAGTGGATCGGCGGGATCCCGCTGTCCGAGGTCATCACGGACGGCACCCCGGAGCAGCGCGACCGGGCCGGCCAGCTCCTGGCCCACTTCCTGTTCGCCGGCCCGGCCCGCACCGGCCTCCTGCACGCCGACCCGCACCCGGGCAACTTCCGGCTGCTGCCCGGCGGCCCGGACGGCGAGGACGACTGGCGGCTGGGAGTGCTGGACTTCGGCACGGTCGACCGTCTTCCGGACGGTCTGCCGGTCACCATCGGCACCTGCCTGCGCATGGCCCTCGACGGCGCGGCCGAGGCCGTGTACGAAGAACTGCGCGCGGAGGGCTTCGTCAAGGAGACGGTGGAGCTGGACCCGGACGCGGTCCTCGACTACCTCCTGCCGATCATCGAACCGGCCCAGGTCGACGCGTTCACCTTCACCCGCGGCTGGATGCGCAGTCAGGCCGCCCGCATCGGTGACATCCGGTCCCCCGCCTACCAGTTGGGCAAGCAGCTCAACCTGCCGCCGGCGTACCTCCTGATCCACCGGGTCACGCTGAGCACGATCGGTGTGCTGTGCCAGCTGGGTGCGACGGTGCGGCTCCGGGAGGAACTGGAGGCATGGCTGCCGGGGTTCGTGGCGCCGACGGAGGAATCCATGGCGGAGCCGATGGACGAGTCCGCGGCGGAGCCGATGGAGGAAGAGGAGTCGGCGGCGGGTGCCTAGGACCGGGGCCTGGGCACCCTCGCGGACGTGGGGATGACACGCCGCGGGGGCCGGTCCGTCCGGACGGACCGGCCCCCGCGAGGAGAGCTTCGCCTCCCCGGCCGGGGAGACCACCGCTTCGAGTGGGACCGGTTACTGCATCACGGCCATGGCGAGCGCACGCCGGGCACGCATCGAGGCGCGCTCCGCCCTGCGCTGCATCCGGCGGGCGGTCACCAGGCGCACGGCCCGGCGCTCCCGCTCGGCCTCACGCAGTCGCTCTTGCATATGCGCACGAGCCAGTGCTTCTGGGATGAGTTGCATCTCTCGGGTCCTGTTCTGGCGCGAGTCGTTCGCACCGCTGGTGGTGACGTCTTCGGGTGCGGAGCCTGCGGGCTCGTGGGCGGACGGCTTCATCGGGGCCTGCTTCGCGGGGTCGTACGTGAGGGGACGGTCGATCGTGCCTACGGTGTTCATGCCGTGACCGGGTTCTTGCGCGGGCGGCCGCGGGGCCGCTTCCGGGCGACGACGACACCCTGGACGAACAGCTCGCCGCCCCAGACGCCCCAGGGCTCGCGCCGCTCCTTGGCGCCTGCGAGGCAGGCCTCGACCAGCGGGCAGGTGCGGCAGAGGGACTTGGCGTACTCGACGTCCGCCGGCGACTCGGCGAAGAAGACCTCCGGGTCGTAGGAACGGCACGGAACGGGCACGCCGAGGTTCTCGATGGCGTCGTCGAGCGCGGTGAGCGCGGTGAGCGGGGTCAAGGCGGGGTCCTCCGTGGAGCCGGGCTCGGGGATGGTGCCGGAAGGTGGTACGGACGGGGCGTGCGCTTCGAGTTGCACGGTTCGTCTTCCTCGTCTGATCGGTCCGGCCGGTCGGCCGGGGCGGCTTGGTACCGGGTCTCTGGTTGTCCCGAGGCCCTTCGCTCTGTCGTCCCGGTTCAGGACAAACAGAAGGGCCGCGGATCCCGGGTGGGGTTCCGCGGCCCTGAAGGCGCCGGCCTGATCGGATCAGGCTGGATCACTCCAGGGTTCTGGCCCACGGAAGGCCCACATCAGGTGGTGCTGCGTCGTCTGCTTCCGGAATCCGGCACCGGCCGCCGCAAAGGCATAGGCGTGCGCCTGTGCCACTACTGCCGCTTCCAGTGCCTTGGTCGGTCGCTCGTCGCGCTCACGGACGGGCAGGTCCGAGAGAGCAAGGGGGGACGCCGGACGGGCGGCGCGAACGCCGGACAGACCGGTGCCCGGGTTGGAGACGCCGAGCACGGACAGGGAGACGGTCGAGCGATCGGTCAGTTTGCTGACGGAGCTGATGTTGATGCTGATCACTGGACTCGCCTCCTCTCGGCGTCTCAGGGGATCGGTGTGAACCGGTCCACGGATATGCAAGTACAACACGGATCCAGGGCCTCCGGGAAGGCCGCTGCTCCCGTGTCCAAGAACCTATGGGGATTGCCGGGGCATGCGCAAACTATTTTTTCGACGAGTTGGGATCAATCGTCGTCACCCGTCCCGCCGACGTCCTGACCGGCGCAGATGGCCAGGACATCGGCTCCGTAGCGGGTGAGCTTGCGGACTCCGACGCCGGGGATGCGGGCCAGCTCCCGCTCGTCCTCCGGGACGGACTCGGCGATCGCCATCAGCGTCTTGTCGGTGAAGACGCAGAAGGCCGGCTGCCCGCTCCGCCCCGCCTGCACCGCACGCCAGCTGCGCAACCGCTCGTAGAGGCCCTCGTCCATGTCGGAGGGACAGTCCTCGCAGCGCATCAGTTTCATTTCACCCGCGTCGGTGAGAGTGCGCCCGCAGACCCGGCAGCGGGCCGGGCCGCGCTGAGTACGCCGCGGAGCCGGGGCGAACACGGAACGGCCCGTGACGCCGCGCTCCACTCCCCCGGCGCCGCCGGCCGCCACCCGGCCGGCGGCGCCCGCCGAGCCGGGCCGCAGTCCGTCGAGGAAGCGGCTGGGACGGCGGCTCGCCCGGCCGCCGGGCGAGCGGGCCAGCGCCCAGGAGAGGTGCAGACGTTCACGCGCGCGGGTGACGCCCACATAGAGGAGACGGCGCTCCTCCTCTATCTGTTCGTCGGTCTTTGCGTAGGTGATCGGCATCATGCCCTCGGCCAGGCCGACCAGGAAGACGACGTCCCACTCCAGGCCCTTGGCCGAGTGCAGGGAGGCGAGGGTGACGCCCTGGACGGTGGGGGCGTGCTGGGCACCGGCCCGCTCGTCGAGTTCGGCGACGAGGTCGCCGAGGGAGGCACCGGGCCGGGCCGCGGCGAAGTCCTGCGCGAGGTCCACCAGGGCGGCCAGTGACTCCCAGCGCTCGCGGACCGCACCCGATCCGGCCGGGGGCTCGGACGTCCAGCCCTCCCCCGAGAGCACGGCACGGACCTGGGACGGCAGGTCGACGGTGTCGTCGAGGAGGGCGTCATTGCCGCCGAAGCGGGCCGCGGCGCGCAGGGCCGCGCCCGCTTTGCGCACCTCGGGGCGGTCGAAGAACCGTTCCGCGCCGCGCAGCTGGTAGGGCACCCCGGCGTCGGCGAGGGCCTGCTCGTAGATCTCCGACTGGGAATTGGTCCGGAACAGCACGGCGATCTCGGCGGGCCGGACGCCGGAGTCGATCAGTTCGCGGATGCGGCGGGCGGCGCCCTCGGCCTCGGCGGGCTCGTCGGTGTACTCGGTGTAGACGGGCTCGGGGCCGGCCGGGCGCTGGGAGAGCAGCTCCAGGCGGTGCTCGGCGGCGCGGCCCCGGGCCTGGGCGAGCAGGCCGTTGGCGAGGTGGACGACCTGGGGCGTGGAGCGGTAGTCGCGCACCAGCTTGACCACCGTGGCCCCGGGGTGGCGGATCCGGAAGTCGAGCAGGTGGTCGGGGGTTGCTCCTGTGAACGAGTAGATCGTCTGGCTGGCGTCGCCGACCACGCACAGGTCGTCGCGGTCGCCGAGCCACAGGTCCAGCAGCCGCTGCTGGAGGGGGCTGACGTCCTGGTACTCGTCGACCACGAAGTGCTGGTACTGGGCGCGGACCTGCTGGGCCACGTCCTGCCGGTCCTGGAGGACCCCCACCGTCAGCAACAGCACGTCCTCGAAGTCGATCACCCCGCGCCCGCGCTTCAGCTCCTCGTAGGCCAGGTAGAGCCGCGCGATCTCCGCGGGATCACGGGGGGCCGCACGGCCGGCTCTGGCCGCCGCGAGGGCGTAGTCGTCCGGAACGGTCTGGGTGACCTTGGACCACTCGATCTCGGCGGTGACGTCCCGCAGCTCGCCCCGGTCGAGGCGGATGCGGCAGGCCGCGGCGGCGTCGGCGACGAGCTGGATCTTGCGATCGACGAGCCGGGGCAGGGAGCCGCCGATCACTTTCGGCCAGAAGTACTGGAGCTGGCGCAGTGCCGCCGAGTGGAAGGTACGGGCCTGGACGCCGACGGCGCCGAGCTGACGCAGCCGGCCGCGCATCTCCCCGGCGGCACGGTTGGTGAAGGTGACGGCGAGCACCGTGTTGGGCTGCAGGATGCCGGCGCGCACCCCGTAGGCGATGCGGTGGGTGATCGCCCGGGTCTTGCCGGTGCCCGCGCCCGCCAGTACGCACACCGGGCCGCGCAGGGAGGTGGCCACTTCGCGCTGCTCGGGATCGAGTCCGTCGAGCACCGCGTCGGCCGAGTCCGGTACCTGCGGGAAGAGGGTGGAGTGCGTTGCTGCTGTCACACAGCCATGCTGCCAGGTCGCACGGGACGGGAGTGCTGGTTGTCCACAGGCGGGGCCTCGCAGTCGTACTAATGCGGACCCGGTCGTCAGGAGTCCCGGCGGACGGCTTCACACCGGGAGCCGGTGCCGAAGGACCCGCGGTGCCTCGTCCGGGAATGGAGGCGCCGTCGCGGACGTTGGTGCAGTGCGAGCGAACGCATCCCCGAGCCGTTGAAGGAGCACGAGAGACATGCCGGGCACTGTGACGATGTACAGCACCACGTGGTGCGGCTACTGCCGCCGCCTGAAGAGCCAGATGGACCGTGAGGGCATCGCGTACACCGAGATCAACATCGAGCAGGACCCGGATTCGGCCGCGTTCGTGGAGAAGGTGAACGGGGGGAACCAGACGGTTCCGACGGTTCAGGTGGTCCCCTCCCGTGGTGGCGCCGAGGTCGTGATGACGAATCCGAGCCTCGCCCAGGTGAAGCAGGCGCTCGGCGTCTGACCCGCATGACGCGCACGGCCCCCGACCGGCCCGGCGCCGGATCGGGGGTCTTCGATGCCGGCGGCGGAGTCGGCCGGCTCCGTTTCCTGCGCGTCCGCCCGCTCGCTGACGCGGGTCCGCTGCGTTTCCTCGCCGGTCTGGTTCTCGTTGCCCACGGACAGCCGGTCTGGTTCTCGTTGCCCACGGACAAGGGAGCCGGTCGGCCACGGGCCGCACCGAGCGCCCTGGGCTTCTCGCTCACGGCCTCCCCCTCCCGGGCACGGGGCGGCTCTCCCCGGCCGTCACGAGCGGGAGGGAAGTCTCCACACGGTTTCCGGCCGTTCTCCCCCCGACGACTCGACGCTCACCGACCCGTCGCCGGCGCGGGTGAGGCGGAGGATCGGCGCGCAAGCGGGCCGCACGCGTGGCTGAGGGGCCGTCCCGGGCGGGACGGCCCCTCAGCCGTGTCCGGCCCTGTGCCCGGCCTCAGACGAAGCCGCGGGTCGGCAGCGGCTTGCCGTACCAGAGCTCGATCAGGCGGGCGGCGATCGAGATGCCGTAGGGCGGCAGGACCTCGCCGGAGTCGAAGGCCGCGCCCAGCTCGTCACGGGAGAACCAGCGGGCCTCGTGGATCTCGTCGCCGTCGACGGTGATGTCGGTGGAGACGGCCCGGGCCATGAAGCCGAGCATCAGGCTGGACGGGAACGGCCAGGGCTGGCTGGCGACGTACTCGACCTGGCCGACGGTGATACCGGCCTCCTCCCGGACCTCGCGGCGCACCGACTGCTCGATGGACTCACCGGGCTCCACGAAGCCCGCGAGCGTCGAGAAGCGGCCCTCGGGCCAGTGGACCTGGCGGCCGAGCAGGATGCGGTCGCTGTCGTCGATGACGGCCATGATCACGGCCGGGTCGGTGCGCGGGTAGTGCTCGGCGCCGCAGGCGGGGCAGCGGCGGATGTGGCCGGCGGCGGCGATGGCCGTGCGCTCTCCGCAGCGGGAGCAGAAGCGGTGGGTGCGCTGCCAGTTCTCCAGGCCGACCGCGTGCACCATCAGGCCCGCGTCGCGCGGGGAGAGCAGCAGGCCCGCCTCCCGCAGCCCCGCCGCGCGCGCGGACTGGTCCATCCGGCCGGGCAGCGAGTCCTTCTGGAGCGCGAAGTAGCTCACGCCGTCCTCGTCGATGCCGAGGAAGTAGCGGTGCGCCTCGGTGAGCGGGGCTTCGAAGGAGGGTGTCATGACGAGTTCGGTCCGCCCGTCCGGCGTCTCGTCGATGAGGACCTGACCGCCGGAGACCACGAAACAGCGCGTGGAGGGGTGACTCCACGCGGCGGCGAGCCAGGCCTCGTCGAGGCGGTGGTGCGCGGCGCGGTCGACACCGCTCGGTGCGGTGAGCGAGATGGGACGTTCGGCGGTGCGGTCGGTCCAGATGGTCACAGGTGCTTCCAACTCCCCCGGTACGGCGGTCAGTGGTTCGGCGGACGGTTCGGCGGGTTCCGAAGAGGCGGGTTCCGGTGGCGCGGACGGCGACCGGGAGCGCGCCGCGGTACAGGCCCTTCCAGTGTGCCCCGCGCCGGAGGCCGGTCCGGACGGTCCGGACGGTGCGGCGGCATCGGTCAGGGTCCGTGCCGCCAGTGCGCCGCCAGGTCGCTCCAGAGGTGGGCGGAGGTCTCCGCGCCCTTGAGGAGGAGGTCGAGCTCGACCTTCTCGTCGGGCGCGTGCCAGCCGTCGGACGGGACGGAGACACCGAGGAAGAGCACCGGGGCCCCGAGGACGTCCTGGAGGTCGGCGGCGGGTCCGGAGCCGCCTTCGCGGGTGAAGCGGACCGGCTGGTCGAAGGCCCGTTCCATGGAGCGGACGACGGACTGGAGCGCCGGGTGGTCCAGGGGTGTCAGGCACGGGCGCGTGGCGGCGCCGAACGCGATGTCGCAGCGGATTCCCGGCGGGACGCGCTCCGTGACCCAGCCGCGGACGGCCTTCTCCACCTGGCCGGGGTCCTGGCCGGCGACCAGGCGGAAGGAGAGCTTCACCACGGCGTCGGACGGGATGATCGTCTTGCTGCCGGGGCCCTGGTAGCCGCCGCCGATGCCGTTGACCTCGGCGGTGGGGCGGGCCCAGACACGCTCCAGGGTGGTGTACCCGGCCTCGCCGTGGGCGGCGTGGGACCGGGCCGTGCGCAGCCACCGCTGCTCGTCGAAGGGCAGCTCGGCGAAGAGCTCGCGCTCACGGTCGGTGAGTTCGATCACGCCGTCGTAGAAGCCGGGGACCGCCACGCGCCCGTGCTCGTCGTGCAGGGCGGCGACCAGGCGGGCGGCCTCGGTGGCCGGGTTGGGCACGGCGCCGCCGAAGGAGCCGGAGTGGATGTCCTGGTCCGGGCCGTGGAGGTGGATCTCGCACTCGGCGAGGCCGCGCATGCCGGTGCACACGGTGGGGGTGTCCTCGGACCACATGCCGGTGTCGGAGACGATCACGGCGTCGGCGGCGAGCCGCCCGGCGTGTGCCTCGGCCAGCGCGCGGAAATGCGGGGAGCCGGATTCCTCCTCGCCCTCGACCAGCAGCTTCAGGGTGACGGCCGGGGCGGTACGGCCGGTGGCGGCGAGGTGAGCGCGGACACCGAGGGCGTGGAAGAACACCTGTCCCTTGTCGTCGGCCGCCCCGCGCGCGTACAGGCGGTTGCCGCGGACGACGGGCTCGAAGGGGTCGCTCGACCAGCCGTCCTCGCGGGCGGCGGGCTGTACGTCGTGGTGTCCGTAGACGAGGACCGTGGGCGCCGCGGGGTCGTCGGCCGGCCACTCGGCGTAGACGGCGGGGGCGCCCGGTGTCTCCCAGACCTCGGTGGTCGGGAAGCCGGTCTCCTTAAGTCTGGCGGCGAGCCAGTCGGCGCTGCGGCGTACGTCCTGCGCGTGGTGGGGCTGGGCCGAGACCGAGGGGATGCGCAGCCACTCGGCCAGATCGTCGAGGAAGGCGGCGCGGTGGCGCTCGATGTAGGCGCGGACGGCGCTGACGGCAGCGTCAACGGGCTTGCTCATGGCTCCGAGCCTACTGGCCCGCGCCGACACCCTGGCCGTGCGGTTCGTCACCGTACGCTCCGTCGAGCAGCAACCGCTCCAGCGCGGCACGGTCCGGGAGACCGTCCGGGCGCACCACTTCGCCGGTGCGCACGTACAGGAACGCCGCCGTCACCGAGGTGAGCGGTACGCCCTGCTGCTCGGCCCAGGCCAGGCGGTACACGGCGAGCTGGAGCGGGTCCGCGGAGTGGGCGCGGGAGGTCTTCCAGTCGACGATCTCGTATCCGGGACGGTCCCCGTCGTCCTCCTTGTAGACGGCGTCGATGCGGCCCCGTACGACGCGGCCGGCGATCGCGAACTGGAAGGGGGCCTCGACGCGGTACGGGGTGCGGTGCGCGTACTCGGTGCGCTCGAAGGCCTCCTTGAGGGCGGCCAGGTCCTGTTCGCCGGCGATCTCGGCGTCGCCCCCGGGCAGCTCGTCGGGTTCCAGCAGGGGGAGGGTCAGCTCTTCGAAGCGGGATTCCACCCAGGCGTGGAAGCGGGTGCCGCGGCGGGCGGCCGGCCGGGGCGGCTGGGGCATGGGGCGGGCCAGTTCCTGGGCGAGGCCGTCGGGGTCGGCGGCCAGGCGCAGCAGCTGGGTGGCGGTCAGCGAGGCCGGCAGCGGCACCTCGGTGACGGCTTCCCGCGCGCGCAGGAGTTCGCCGGCGAGGGCGTCGAGATCGCGGTCCCAGGAGGCGACGGTGCGGGCTTCCTCCGGCGTGAGGAACGTCTCGCCGCGCGGTGCGTCCTCTCGTGGGCGGGGGCGGGGGCGGGGGGCGCCGGGGCCCGGGGACTGTTCCGGGAGACGGGACCGGTGGAGGTCCGCGGGCGTGGCCTGGCGGGGGACGGTGGGGCCCTCGGGCGTCCGGGGCTCCGCCTGTGCCGGCTCCCCGTCCGGGAAAGGTTCCTCGTCGTGAGGATCCACGTCATAAGGGCCTACGTCATAAGGGCCCGCGTCGCGGGGAGGCTCGTCGCGGGGGGGTGTCTCGTCCTCCGGTGGCGGCGGCCAGTCGGGGTCGTCGTAGGTGTCCGGGTCGTGGACGGCTGCGGGGCGGGCGTGGCCGGGGCCGTCGGCGGAGGCGAGGCGCTCCAGGTGGGTCAGGACCGCCTCGGCGGCCGCCCGGCGACGGGCCAGGGCCGTCTCGTCCAGGGGCAGCGGCCATGCCTGGTCGGCGTCGGCCGCCCGGTGCAGGGCGGGGTTCTCCTCGTCCTCGGCGGGTTCGTCCGCCCATGCCTCGATCTCACCGTGTCCGGCCGCGCAGTGGTCGTACAGGGCCTGGAGGAAGTCGGACGGTCCGCGGGGCTTCTTCTGGGCGGGACCCCACCAGTGGCCGGAGCCCAGGAGCAGGGAGCGGGGGCGGGTGAAGGTGACGTAGCCGAGGCGGAGCTCCTCGGTGTGCTGGTGCTCCTTCATGGCCTCGTGGAAGTCCCTCAGCCCTCGGGAGTCCCAGGAGCCGACGTCGGGGAGGGTGTCGGCGTCGCCGCGCAGGCGGTGCGGGAGGACCTTGCCCTGTGCGGTCCACTTCTCCCTGCCCTGGGTGCTGGGGAAGGTGCCGGTCACCAGTCCGGGGACGGCGACGACGTCCCACTCCAGCCCCTTCGACTTGTGCGCGGTGAGCACCTTGACGGTGTTCTCGCCGCCGGGCAGCGCGTTGTCGAGTCCCTTCTCGTACTGGGCCGCGGTGCGCAGGAAGCCCAGGAAGGCGAGCAGGGACGCCTCGTTGTCCCCGGCGGCGAAGGAGGCGGCGACGTCCAGGAAGTTGGACAGGGTCTCCCGGCGGCGGGCGGCCAGCGCGTTCGGGGACGCCGACAGCTCGACCTCCAGGCCGGTGACGGCCAGGACCCGGTGCAGTACGTCCATCAGCGGGTCGGCGAGGGAGCGGCGCAGGTCGCGCAGTTCGGTGGCGAGGCGGGCGAACCGCACGCGCGCGTCCGGTGAGAACGGCAGTCCGTCGTCGTCCCCGCCGCCGTCCATCGGCGTCTCCAGGAACGTGTCCAGCGCGTCCGCGAGCGATATCACCTCGGACGGGTCGACGCCCTCGACGGCCTCCGCGAGCCGCCGGTCGGGGTCGTCGTCACCCGCCACGCGCGCGTGGGCGACGAGACGGCGGGCGCGGCGCCCCAGCAGGGCGAGGTCGCGCGGGCCGATGCGCCAGCGCGGGCCGGTGAGCAGCCGCACCAGGGAGGCGTTGGCGCCGGGGTCCTGGAGGACCTCGCAGACGGCGACCAGGTCGGCGACCTCGGGCAGGTGGAGCAGGCCGGAGAGGCCGACGACCTCGACGGGGACGTCGCGGGCCACCAGGGCGCCCTGGATCTCGGCGAAGTCGGCCGCCGTGCGGCACAGGACGGCGATCTCGCCGGGCGCCGTCCCGGTGCGTACCAGGTGGGCGACGGAGTCGGCGACCCAGTCGATCTCCTCGGCGTGGGTGGGCAGCAGGGCGCAGCGGACGGTGCCCTCGTGTTCGGCGCCGGGGGCCGGGCGGAGGGCCTCCACGCCCGCGTGCATGGCGCGCAACGGCCCGGCGAGGCCGTTGGCGAGGTCGAGGAGCCGGCCGCCGCTGCGGCGGTTCTCGCTGAGCGACTGCCGCAGGGCGGGGCGGCCGTCGGCGCGGGCGAAGTGCTCGGGGAAGTCGTCGAGGTTGGCGACGGAGGCGCCGCGCCAGCCGTAGATGGCCTGGCAGGGGTCGCCGACGGCGGTGACGGGGTGGCCGGTGCCGCCGCCGAAGAGGCCCGCCAGCAGGACGCGCTGGGCCACCGAGGTGTCCTGGTACTCGTCGAGCAGCACGACCCGGAACTCCTCGCGCAGCAGCCGGCCCACCTCGGGGAGCTGGGCGAGCCGGGCGGACAGGGCGATCTGGTCGCCGAAGTCGAGGAGGTCGCGGTCGCGTTTGGCGGACCGGTAGCGGATCACCAGCTCGGCGAGTTCGCGCCGGGCGGCGGCGGCCTCGGGGACCTTGCGCAGGTCGGCGTTGGTGAGCTTGGCGCTCCGGAGGCTCTCCAGGAGGTCCGCGTCCCAGGTGCGCAGCCGCTCGGGGCCTACGAGGTGTTCGGAGAGCTCGGAGTCGAGGGTGAGGAGGTCGCCGACCAGGTCGGGGAAGGAGCGGGTCAGCGCCGGGTAGGGCCCGGGGGCCTCGCGCAGCACCCGCGCGGCGAGCTGGTAGCGGGTGGCGTCGGCGAGCAGCCGGGAGGCCGGTTCGAGGCCGATGCGCAGGCCGTGGTCGGCCAGCAGGCGGCCGGCGAAGGCGTGGTACGTGGAGATCACCGGCTCGCCCGGCGGGTTGTCCGGGTCGATCACGTCGGGGTCGGTGACGCCGGCCTTGATCAGCGCCTTGCGGACGCGCTCGGCGAGCTCTCCGGCGGCCTTGTTGGTGAAGGTGAGGCCGAGCACCTGTTCGGGGGCGACCTGGCCGGTGCCGACCAGCCAGACCACGCGCGCCGCCATCACCGTCGTCTTGCCGGAGCCGGCTCCGGCCACGATCACCTGCGGGGCGGGCGGCGCGGTGATGCAGGCCGTCTGCTCCGGGGTGAAGGGGATGCCGAGGAGCTCCTTGAGCTCGTCGGGATCGGTGATACGGGCGGGCATGTCGAAAAGGCTAGCGGCGATCACTGACAGTCGAGGCCGCACCAGCTGTCCGGGGCGAGGGATGCGCAGGTCAGCGCGTGTGGTGTGAAGGGGCACACCGGTCACTCGACCACGTGCCGGCCCTCCGGCCGGGCGCTGCACGACGCCCGGAAGGCGCAGTGCGCGCAGTGCTGGCCCGAGACCGGCGTGAACCGTTCGTCGAGGACCTTGCCCGCGGCCGTGGCCAGCAGGTCGCCGACCCACTCGCCGTCCGGTCCTCCGAGCGGCTCCTGGGCCTGCACCTTGGGCAGCGTCTCACCCCCGTCCCGCTTGGCCGCGCCCTGGCGGAGCTGGACCAGTTCGGCGCCGCCCGGCTCGGGGCGCACGCCGCCGAACGCCTCGTCGACGGCGCCTTCGCGGACGGCGAGCTGGTAGACGGCGAGCTGGGGGTGGCGGGCCACCTCGGCGGCGCTGGGCGTCTGTCTGCCGGTCTTGAAGTCGACGACGTAGGCGCGGCCGTCGCCGTCGGCCTCCACGCGGTCCATCTGGCCGCGGATGCGCACCTCGTAGTCGCCCGCGGCGAGCGTGACGTCGAAGTCGTGCTCGCTGGCGACGGGCCTGCGGCCGGTGCGGTCCATGACGTGCCACTTGAGGAAGCGTTCGAGCGCCACGCGCGCGTGGGCCTTCTCCTGCTCGGACTTCCACGGCGCGTCGAAGGCGAGCGCGTTCCACACCGAGTCCAAGCGTGCCATGAGCACGTCGAGGTCGGCGGGGGTGTGCCCCGAGGCGACCTCGTCGGCGAGGACGTGCACCACGTTGCCGAAACCCTGGGCGGCGGTCGCGGGGGCGTCGGCCTTCACCTCGCGGCCGAGGAACCACTGCAGGGCGCAGGTGTTCGCGAGCTGGTCGAGGGCGCTGCCGGAGAGCACGACGGGCTGGTCGCGGTCGCGCAGCGGCACCTTGGACTCGGTCGGTTCGAACATGCCCCACCAGCGGTAGGGATGCGCGGCGGGCACCAGGGGGCGGCCCTCGTCGTCGCTGAGGGCGGCGAGGCGGGCCAGCCGGCGGGCGGCGGCCTCGCGCAGGGCGTCGGATACGCGGGGGTCCACGGTGGTGGCGCGCAATTCGGCGACCAGGGCGGCGACGGACAGCGGACGGCGCGGGCGGCCCGTGACGTCCTTGGGTTCGACGCCCAGCTCGGTCAGGAACCGGGAGGGCTGGTCCCCGTCGTCCGCCGGTGCCTTGACGGCGGTGACGACGAGGCGGTCACGCGCGCGCGTGGCGGCCACGTAGAACAGGCGGCGTTCCTCCGCGAGCAGCGCCCCTGGCGTGAGGGGCTCGGCGAGACCGTCGCGGCCGATCCGGTCCGCCTCCAGCAGGGAGCCACGGCGGCGCAGGTCGGGCCAGAGCCCCTCCTGGACCCCGGCGACGACGACCAGCCGCCACTGGAGGCCCTTGGCACGGTGCGCGGTCATCAGGCGCACGGCGTCGGGGCGTACGGCCCGCCGCGCGAGGGTGTCGGCGGCGATGTCCTCGGCCTCGACCTCCTCCAGGAAGTTCAGGGCACCCCGGCCGCCGGTGCGCTCTTCGGCGCGCGCGGCGGTCGCGAACAGGGCGCATACGGCGTCCAGGTCGCGGTCGGCGTTGCGGCCGGCGGCGCCCCCGCGCCGGGCGGCCCGCTCCAGGCGGCCGGGCCACGGGGTGCCCGCCCACAGCTCCCACAGCGCCTCCTCGGCCGTACCACCGCCCGCCAGACGTTCCCGGGCCGTGCGGAGCAGCGCGCCCAGGCGTTGCGCGCCCCGCGCGTACGCCGGGTCGTGCACGGCCAGGCGCTCCGGCTCGGCCAGGGCCCGGGCGAGCAATTGGTCGGAGGGGGGCGGCAGCGCGTTGCCCGCGGCCCGCTCCTCCTCGCGCAGGGCACGTCCGAGGCGGCGCAGATCGGCGGCGTCCATACCGGCGAGGGGGGAGGTGAGGAGGGTGAGGGCGGTCTCGGTGTCCAGCCAGCCGGTCACCGCCGACTCGGACGCTTCAGAGGTCTCAGTGGCCACCACCGGCTCGGACGCCCCAGCGGCCTCAGTGGCCACCACCGGCTCGGACGCCCCAGCGGCCTCAGTGGCCACCACCGGCTCGGACGCCCCAGCGGTCTCGGCGCCCGCCACCGGCTCGGACGCCCCAGCGGTCTCGGCGCCCGCCACCGGCTCGGACGCCCTGTCAGTTTCGGCACCCACCGACTCGGACGCCCCAACAGTCTCAGTGGCCACCACCGGCCCCAGCGCCGCCGAAGCCGCCCCGGCCGCCGAAGCCGCCCCGGCCGCCGAAGCCGCCCCGGCCACCGGAGCCGCCGCCACCGCGGCCGTGGCCACCGCCCGCAGCGCCGTCAGCAGCGGCGCCACCGCCGGCTCATGACGCAGGGGCAGGTCGTCACCGTCCACGTCGACCGGGACGCCGGCCGAGGTGAGGGCGCGGCGGACCGCCGGGAGGGTGCGGGAGCCGGCGCGCACCAGGACGGCCATCTCGCTCCAGGGGACGCCGTCCTCCAGGTGCGCCCGGCGCAGGATGTCCGCGACGTTGTCCAGTTCCGTACCGGCCGTCGGGTACGTGTACACCTCGACCTGGCCGCCGTCCCGTACCGGCGCGAGTTCGCGGTGGGCGCGGGCCTGGTCGGCGGGGAGGCGGGGCAGGGGCATGCGCCGGGTCAGCAGCCGGGTGGCGTCCAGCAGGGTGGCTCGGGAGCGGCGGGAGGTGCGCAGTACCCGTACGGGCGCCGGACGGCCGTCCGCGCGCGGGAAGGCGTGCGGGAAGCCGAGGATGCCGCCCACGTCCGCGCCGCGGAACGCGTAGATCGACTGGTCGGGGTCGCCGAAGGCCACCAGGGTGCGCCCGCCGCCCGCCAGGGCGTGCAGCAGCCGTATCTGGGCCGGATCGGTGTCCTGGTACTCGTCGACGTAGACGGCGTCGTACTGCCCGGCGAGCCGCTCGGCGACCTCGCGGCGGTGGGCGAGGAGCACCGCGCGGTGGACGAGTTCCGCGTAGTCGAGGACGCCCTGGAGGTCGAGCACGTCGAGGTACTCGGCGAGGAAGACGGCGGCGGCCCGCCAGTCGGGGCGGCCGATGCGCCGGGCGAAGTCCGCCAGGGCGTCCGGGCCGAGCCCCAGCTCACGGCTGCGGGCGAGCACCGCGCGGACCTCGTCGGCGAAGCCCCGGGCGGTCAGGCAGGCGCGCAGTTCGTCGGGCCAGCGCACATGGGCCAGTCCGAGCCGTTCGAGGCCGGCCTGCCCGGCGAGCAGCTCACGGACGGTCACGTCCTGCTCCGGGCCGGACAGCAGCCGCAGCGGCTCGGCGAACAGGTCGCTGTCCTGGTGCGCCCGGACGAGGGCGTAGCTGAAGGAGTGGAACGTGGTCGCGCGCGGGGCGCGTGCCGCGCCCGTGCGCCGGGCCATGCGGTCGCGCAGTTCGACGGCGGCCTTCCGGCTGAAGGTCAGCACGAGGATGCGCTCGGGGTCAGCGCCGCGGGCGATCCGGGCCGCGACGGACTCCACGAGCGTGGTCGTCTTGCCGGTGCCCGGACCGGCGAGCACGAGCAGCGGACCGGCGCGGTGGTCAACCACAGCGCGTTGGGCGGCGTCCAGAAGAGGGGGGTCCACGCGCGGCGGCGGGGTACGGACCAGTCGGTAAGCGCCACGGACCCCCTGTCGCCCCTGGGGGTGCGACAGGTACCTGGTGGAGGAAGAGGAGCTCACGTGGTTCGCCGGTCCTGGTGGGTGTGCTGGTGGGACGACCGCCGCGGGGGACGAGCGGTGGACACCGGGTGAACGGGGTACGCGCAGCCGACGCTACGTCGGCGCCCGGGCGGGAAGCGGGGCTTCCGTTCCTTCCCTTCCCTCCCTCCGTTCACCCGCGACGCGGCAGTCCCGCGCCCCTCGAACGTACGTCATGCCACGGACGTGCCCGTTCTGTCCCGGTTCCCTCATACGGATCACCGGTCACCCCCCGGGGCGTCCGATGGAGGAAGCTTTCAGGTGTGACCCTGCGCGTGCTCGCCGCCGTCCCACCGCGCCCGTCTCATGTCGACGCGCGGCAGGTGGCCCTCCGCGGCCCGGCCCGCCTCCTTCAGGGGCGTCCCCTCCTCCCGGTACCGGGAGAGCGCCTCCCGTTCACGGCCCGCCAGCAGGACTCCGTCGGCGCGGACCACGCGCCACCACGGAATCCCCACCCCATAGAGGGACATCACCCGGCCGACCTGCCGGGGACCGCCCTCCTCCAGCCATTCGGCGACGTCCCCGTAGGTCATGACGCGTCCCGGCGGGATCAGCTCGGTGACCTCGAGGACCCGCTCGGCGTACTCCGGGAGCGCGTCCGCGGGCTCTGGGCGGACCCCGTCCGGAAGACTTTCCTCACTCATCCGCCCCATACTGCCGCACCCCACCGACACTGCGACGCGCTCGCGCGGCCGGTTCGCGCCCCTCGCCCGGGGACGGTGCTTGCGGCAGACTGTGCGGCCCGCGCGTGCGCCCTGATCCACCCTGATGCCCCCATGTGCCGGCGCGGCATGCCACCATCGTGCGGGCGGTGACCAGTGATACGAGAGCAAGAAGAGACGATGAAGCAACAGGGTGTGCGGCCCGGCGGCACGCGGGGCTCCTCCGACGCTTCGTCGCGCCCCGGTGCCGCCGGCGGCAAGGGTGACGCCGGGAGCGCCGCACCGGACACCGGTCCCGCGGACACCGCGCACATCGACGAGGTGGAGGGCGACGAACCGCTGCTCCCCGCGCGCGTGCACCGTCCCTCCGACCTGATGCGGCTCCTGGTGGGCGTGCTGGCGGTCGGCGTGCTGCTCGCCGTCGCCGCGTTCGCCCACGGCACCACCTCGGGCCTCGAACAGGACATCAACAAGGGCACGGGCCAGGCACCCGATCTGCTCATCAAGATCGCCGGCCTGGCCTCCAGCATCGCGATCCTGCTGGTCCCGGTCGCCTTCGCGATCGAGCGGCTGATCAAACGCGACGGGCTGCGGATCGCCGACGGCGTACTGGCCGCCGTACTCGCCCACGGCGTGACGCTCGCCACCGACCTGTGGGTCGCCAAAGCCGCCCCGGACTCGATCCAGGAAGCGCTCACCCAGCCTTCGCCCGGGGACGTCCACGCCCTCACCGACCCGGTGCACGGCTATCTGGCGCCGGTCATCGCGTACATGACGGCGGTCGGCATGTCCCGCAGACCCAGGTGGCGCGCGGTGCTGTGGATCGTGCTGCTGCTGGACGCGTTCTCCATGCTCGTCACCGGCTACACGACACCGTTCTCGATCATCCTGACCGTGCTGATCGGCTGGACCGTGGCCTACGGGACGCTGTACGCGGTCGGCTCGCCCAACGTCCGGCCCACCGGGCGGACGCTCATGGCGGGCCTGATGACGGTCGGCTTCCGCCCGGTGACCGCCTCGCGCGAGGAGGTGGCGGCGGACACCCTGGAGACCGGTGACCGAGGCCGGCGCTACTTCGTCACCCTGGAGGACGGCCCTCCGCTGGACGTCACGGTGGTCGACCGCGAACAGCAGGCGCAGGGCTTCTTCTACCGCGCGTGGCGCAATCTGACGCTGCGCGGCTTCGCCACCCGCAGCAGCCTCCAGTCGCTGCGCCAGGCGCTGGAGCAGGAGGCGCTGCTGGCCTACGCGGCGATCGCGGCCGGCGCCAACGCGCCCAAGCTGATCGCCACCTCGGAACTGGGCCCCGACGCGGTGATGCTGGTCTACGAGCACACCGGCGGCCGCTCCCTCGACTCGCTGCCGGACGAGGAGATCACCGACGACCTGCTGCGCGACACCTGGGAGCAGGTGCGGGCCCTGCAGTCCCGGCGGATCGCGCACCGCAGGCTGGTCGGCGACTCCATCCTGGTGGATCGTTCCGGCACCGTGAGCATCACGGACCTGCGCACCGGCGAGATCGCCGCGGGCGACCTGCTGCTGCGCATGGACGTCTCCCAACTGCTGGTGACGCTCGGACTGCGGGTGGGGGCCGAGCGAGCGGTGGCCTCGGCGGTGGGCGTGCTGGGCCCGGACACGGTGGCGGACTGCCTGCCGATGCTCCAGCCGATCGCGCTGAGCCGCTCCACGCGCGCGACGCTGCGCAGACTCGCCCGGGAACGGTCCCAGCGCGAGCGCGAGGCCGTCCTGGAGGCGTCCCGGCAGGCCAAGCAGGCCCGGGTGGAGACCGCGGCCGACGACGGCTCCGGCACCACGGCCATCGGGACCGGCAAGCCCGGCAAACCGGACAAGAAGAGCGAGCGTGCGGAGCAGCGGGCCGAGAAGCGGGCCCTCGACGAGGCCATGGAGGAGGCGCGCGAGGAGGACCTGCTCACCCAGATCCGCCACCAGGTCCTGCGGATCAGGCCGCAGGCCCCGGTCGAGCCGGCCCGCCTGGAACGGGTCCGGCCGCGCACCCTGATCAGCTTCATCGCCGGTGCGATCGGCGCGTACTTCCTGCTGACGCAGCTCACCCACATCGAGTTCGGACCGCTGATCAGCAACGCCGAGTGGGGCTGGGTCATCGCGGCCGTGCTGTTCTCGGCGGCGAGCTATGTCGCGGCGGCGATGTCCCTCCTGGGGTTCGTGCCCGAACGGGTGCCGTTCCTGCGGACCGTGGCCGCGCAGGTCGCCGGGTCCTTCGTGAAGATCATCGCGCCCGCGGCGGTCGGCGGCGTCGCCCTGAACACCCGCTTCCTCCAGCGCGCCGGGGTGCGCCCCGGGCTCGCGGTGGCGAGCGTCGGCGCGTCGCAGCTGTTCGGGCTCGGCTGTCACATCCTGATGCTGCTGTCCTTCGGCTATCTGACCGGCACCGAGAAGACGCCTTCCCTGTCCCCGTCCCGGACGGTCATCGCGGGTCTGCTGACGGTGGCGGTCCTGGTGCTGGTGGTCACCTCGGTGCCCTTCCTGCGGAAGTTCGTCGTCACGCGCGTGCGGTCGCTCTTCGCCGGTGTCGTGCCGCGCATGCTGGACGTGCTGCAGCGCCCGCAGAAGCTGGTCACCGGCATCGGCGGCATGCTGCTGCTCACCGCCTGCTTCGTGATGTGCCTGGACGCCTCGATCCGCGCGTTCGGCAACGAGTCGACGTCGATCAGCCTGGCCGGCGTCGCCGTCGTCTTCCTCGCGGGCAACGCGCTGGGTTCGGCGGCGCCGACCCCCGGCGGGGTGGGCGCGGTGGAGGCGACCCTGACCCTCGGCCTGATCGCCGTGGGCCTGCCCAAGGAGGTCGCCGCACCGGCGGTGCTCCTCTACCGGCTGCTGACCCTGTGGCTGCCGGTGCTGCCGGGCTGGCTGGCCTTCAACCACCTGACCAGGAAGCAGGCACTGTAGCCCGCCGCGGCACCTGGCGCTCCACGCCCGCCGTACCTCGTACGGCCCGCGCTCCGAGCGTCCCGTCCTGCGTGACCGCACGATGGGGGCATGCCGAATCCCGCCCGGCTGCGTGCCGCCGCCCCCGCCTCCACCGTCGTCCTGCTGTCCTCCCTGCTGGCCGGCTGCGGTGACGGCGCGGCGGACGGGAACGGGGACGTGACACGGCAGAAGCTCTCCTGGCGGGACTGCCCGGCGCCGTCCCAGGCGCAGGGCGGCGGCGCCGCGCCCTCTCCCCTGCCGGACGGCGGCACCTGGCAGTGCGCCACGATGCGGGCCCCGCTCGACTGGGACGACCCCGACGGCGACACCATCGGCATCGCGCTGATCCGGGCCAGGGCCAGCGGCGCCGCCGACCGGCGGATCGGGTCGCTGATCTTCAACTTCGGCGGCCCGGGCGGATCGGGCGTCACCACGCTGCCCGCCTTCGGTGACGACTACGCCAAGCTGCGCACCCGCTACGACCTGGTCGGTTTCGACCCGCGCGGCGTCGGCCGCAGTGCCCCCGTGAAGTGCCTGGACGACCAGCGGCTCGACGCCTACTTCCAGCAGGACGCCACCCCCGACGACGCCGCCGAGCGCACCGCGCTGGTCGACAACACCGAGGACTTCAACGCGGCCTGCGAGAAGAACTCCAAGAAGATGCTTCCGCACGTCGCCACCACCGACGCCGCCCGCGACATGGACCTGATGCGCCAGGTCCTGGGCGACGACAAGCTGCACTACTTCGGCATCTCCTACGGCACCGAACTCGGCGGCGTCTACGCCCACCTGTTCCCGCAGAAGGTGGGCCGCGCCGTCCTCGACGCCGTCGTCGACCCGACGCAGGACTCGGAACAGGGCTCGCTGGGCCAGGCCAGGGGTTTCCAGCGAGCCCTCGACAACTACGCCGAGAACTGTGTCTCCCAGACCGAGGACTGCCCCGTCGGCGACACCGCCGAGGGCGTCAAGAACCGCATCGCGGCCCTGCTGAAGAAGCTCGACCGCGAGCCGATCCCCGGCCTCTCCCCCCGTGAACTCACCCAGACCGCCGCGACCAGCGGCATCGCGCAGTCCCTGTACTCGAAGGACCTCTGGGAGTACCTCACCGAGGGCCTGGAGCAGGCGTACGACGGTGACGGCAGGATCCTGATGGCGCTCGCGGACGCTCTGAACGGACGCGGCGAGAACGGCGAGTACAGCAACATCACCGCGGCCAACGTCGCCATCAACTGCGCCGACGACAAGCCGCGCTACGACGCCGCGTACGTGCGGAAGAGGCTGCCGGAGTTCCGCGCCGCCTCGCCCCTGTTCGGCGACTATCTCGCCTGGTCCCTGGTCAGCTGCACCGGCTGGGCGGTGGCCGGCGCCGCGGACCACCCCGACGTCAGCGCCCCCGGCGCCCCGCCGGTCCTGGTCGTCGGCAACACCGGTGACCCGGCCACGCCGTACGAGGGCGCGGGCAAGATGGTGGACGCCTTGGGCTCGGACGTCGGCGTGGAGCTGACCTACAAGGGCCAGGGCCACGGCGCCTACGACAGCAAGAACACCTGCGTGCGCGAGGCGGTCGACGGATACCTGCTCGACGGACGGACTCCGAAGGCCAGGACGGTCTGCTCCTGACCCCGCCGCCCCCGAGATCGGGTGAATCAGCAGGTCGAAGCGTTATCCACAGGCCCCGGCGGTCATCGTGCGCCCGCCCTACCATGGCATGACAGCCATCCGCCGCTCGGCGCGGACGGCCGGTCAGGGGGGAGCGCGCATGGGGCGGTACGCACGGTCGCGGAACGTACGGTGGCTGGCTTCGCTGGCTGCTGCCGGACTGTTGCTGTCGGGGTGCGGCGGCAGTCCGTCCGAGGGCGGCACGGACGGAAAGGACGGCGGGGGTGGCGCGACCGCGGGGAAGCCGCTGACGTCCCAGCGGCTGGACTGGGGCCGCTGCAAGGCCACCGACGACGCCCCGGCGCCGGGCGGCGACTGGCAGTGCGCCACGCTCCAGGTGCCGGTGGACTGGGCGAAGCCGGACGGCGAGCGGATGGAGCTGGCGCTGATCCGCGCGAAGGCCACCGGGGACCGGCGGACCGGCTCCCTGCTGTTCAACTTCGGCGGCCCCGGCGGCTCGGGCGTCTCCACGATGCCGTCGTACGCCTCCCTCGTCTCCTCCCTGCACGAGCGGTACGACCTGGTCAGCTGGGACCCGCGCGGGGTGGCCGCCAGCGAGGGCATCCGCTGCCGCGGCGACGAGGAGATCCAGGCCGCCGAATCGACGGTGGACGCCACACCCGACACCGCCGCCGAGGAGCAGACGTATCTGAAGGACGCCGCGGACTTCGCCGAGGGCTGCGAGCGGACCGCCGGGAAACTGCTGGCCCACGTCTCGACCACGGACACCGCCCGCGACATGGACCTGATGCGCCAGGTCCTGGGCGACGACAAGCTGCACTACTTCGGCATCTCCTACGGCACCGAACTCGGCGGCGTCTACGCCCACCTGTTCCCGCAGAAGGTGGGCCGCCTGGTGCTGGACGCGGTCGTCGATCCGGCCGCCGACACCATCGGCCACGCCGAGCACCAGACCAGGGGCTTCCAGCGCGCGCTGGACGACTATCTCCGGTCCACCGGGAAGGATCCGGAACAGGGCTCACGGGAGATCGCCGACCTGCTGGAGCGGATCGACGCCGAACCACTGCCGACGTCGTCGCCCGGCCGGAAGCTGACCCAGACCCTGGCCCTGACCGGCATCGTGCTGCCGTTGTACAGCAAGGACAGCTGGCCGGCGCTGACCAGCGCGCTGTCGGCGGCCGGAGCGGGCGACGGTTCGGAGCTGCTGGCGCTCGCCGACGACTACAACGAACGCGATCCGTCGGGGCGTTACGGCACGAGCACCCACTCCCAACGGGTCATATCGTGCTTGGATGACAAGCAGCGGCCGACCCTGGCGGAGACGAAGAAGCTGCTGCCCGAGTTCGAGGAGATCTCCCCCGTGTTCGGCGCCTTCCTGGGCTGGGACACCGCGGGGTGGTGCCACGAGTGGCCGGTGGCCGGGCAGTACGAGACGCCCGAGGTCAGCGCGGACGGAGCGGCACCGGTGCTGGTGGTCGGCAACACCGGCGATCCGGCGACGCCCTACGAGGGGGCCCGCAAGATGGCGGACGAGCTGGGTGGGGACGTCGGTGTGATGCTCACCTGGAAGGGCGAGGGGCACGGTGCGTACGGCAGCGGGAGCGACTGCGTCGACTCCACGGTGGACGCCTATCTCCTGGACGGAACGGTGCCGGAGGACGGCAAGGTCTGTTCGTGACGGCGACCCCGCCCGCGGTCCCCGCCCCGGCTCCGTTCAGGGCGACGGCGGGGGCCCCGGGCACCCATGGTGCGCGGGGCCCCCGCCGCTCGGGAGACCCGGCCGTCCTCGGCTCCGGCCTCGGCTCAGTAGACCGGCTTCTCCGGCTCGATCTGGTTGACCCAGCCGATCACGCCGCCGCCGACGTGCACGGCGTCCGAGAAGCCCGCGGACTTCAGGACCGCGAGGACCTCCGCACTGCGGACACCCGTCTTGCAATGCAAGACGATCTTCTTGTCCTGCGGCAGGTTCTCCAGGGCGGTGCCCATGAGGAACTCGTTCTTCGGGATCAGCCGCGCGCCCGGGATCGAGACGATCTCGTACTCGTTCTGCTCGCGGACGTCGATGATCTCGATGTTCTCGCCCTCGTCGATCCACTCCTTGAGCTGCTTGGGAGTGATCGTGGAGTCGGCGGCCGCCGCCTGGGCCTCCTCGGAGACGACGCCGCAGAAGGCCTCGTAGTCGATGAGCTCGGTGACGGTGGGGTTCTCACCGCAGACCGCGCAGTCGGGGTCCTTGCGGACCTTGACCTGGCGGTACTGCATCTCCAGGGCGTCGTAGATCATCAGGCGGCCGACCAGCGGCTCGCCGATGCCCGCGAGGAGCTTGATGGCCTCGTTGACCTGGATGGAACCGATGGACGCGCACAGCACGCCGAGCACACCGCCCTCGGCGCAGGAGGGGACCATGCCGGGGGGCGGGGGCTCCGGGTAGAGGCAGCGGTAGCAGGGCCCGTGCTCGGACCAGAAGACGGAGGCCTGACCGTCGAAGCGGTAGATCGAACCCCAGATGTACGGCTTGTTCAGCAGCACACAGGCGTCGTTGACCAGGTAACGGGTGGCGAAGTTGTCCGTGCCGTCGACGATCAGGTCGTACTGGCTGAAGATGTCCATCACATTGTCGGCTTCGAGCCGCTCCTCGTGAAGGACGACGTTGGTGTACGGGTTGATGCCCTTGACGGTGTCGCGCGCGGACTCGGCCTTGGAGCGGCCGATGTCGGACTGGCTGTGGATGATCTGGCGCTGCAGGTTCGACTCGTCGACCTCGTCGAACTCCACGATGCCGAGGGTGCCCACGCCCGCGGCGGCGAGGTACATCAGCGCCGGCGAACCCAGGCCGCCGGCGCCCACACACAGCACCTTGGCGTTCTTCAGCCGCTTCTGCCCGTCCATCCCGACGTCGGGGATGATCAGGTGGCGGGAGTACCTGCGGACCTCGTCTACGGTGAGCTCAGAGGCTGGCTCGACCAGGGGTGGCAGCGACACGGGGACTCCGTTGGTCGGTCAATCATTACGGTTGTTCTCCCGGTAACACTGCCATGGCCTTCTTCATTCCGAGACACCCGTCCCGATGCGCGAGACGATGTCGTCCCAGTAGCCGGGCATCGTCTCCCAGGGGCTCGGGGTGACGCGGCCGCGCTGGTCGGTGCGGTCGGTGAACCAGACCGTCGCGGCGCCCTGCCAGCGGGCGATGCGCAGGGCTTCGTCGAGGTGCGGGCCGGGCACGCCGTGGACGAGGTGGCAGAAGCGCTCGGGCGGGTGGTCCGCGGTCCACTCGGCCACCTGGGACCAGCGGTAGTCACTCCAGGAGCCGCGGAAGGTGACCAGTTGGTCGGCGCTCTCGGCGTAGCCGGGATACGGATGGGTGTCGTGGCCGAGGACGACGCGGGCGTCGTCACAAACCGTCCGCAGCAGGGTGACCATGCGGCGGACGGCGGGGAGCGCGTGCCGTTCGCCGGGGCAGCGGTCCAGGAGGAAGCCGCCGGTCCGGTACCAGTCGGCATACCGGTGGGCATCCGCGACCAGTTCGCCGAAGGGCCGGGCGCCGTGTGCGGCGTCGAGCCGGCCGAGCACGCGGTGGCCCGCGTTGTGCAGTCGTCCGGCCGCCTCCAGGCAGTGCGGGTCGGGGACGCTGCCCGGGCCCTCGGCGACGTCGAGGACGACCCAGTGCAGGGGTGTGCCCGGGCGGGTCAGTTCCGCCCACTCGGCGGGGGCGACGAGCGGGTGGGCCAGGCCGGGGACGCCGAGACCGGTACGGACATCGGTGCTCGCGGTGCCCGTTCCGGCGCTGGTCAGATGCGGCATGCGGCCTCCATCCAGATGTCGGCGAGGGATTCCTCGAGGTTGATACGGGGCCGCCAGCCGAGCCGGTCGCGGGCGGTGCGCACATCGGCCTGCTGCCAGCTGCCGCAGCCGTCCGGGTACGGGTAGGCGACCGGAACGGGGTGATCGGCGTCTCCGCGCGGGCCGAGGCCGTCCACGCGGTGGCCCATGGTGTCGGCCCGGTGGAGGCCCGTCGCCTCGGCGCGGTGGCCGAGCGCCTCGGCGCGGTGGGCGACGGACTCGGTCCGGGGATGGCCGATGACCGGTCGCAGGGCGCCGGGCGGGCCGTCGAGTTCGTGCAGGGCGCCGCCGTAGCCGGCCACGCGGGCGAGGGTGGCGGCGGCGTCGCGCAGACGGACGGCACGGCCCGAGCCGATGTTGATGACGCCCTGCGCGGCGGAGAGGGAGGCGGCGTGTACGGCGCGGGCGACGTCGCGGACGTCCACGAAGTCGCGCTGGACGCCGAGGCCGCCGAGGCGCAGTTCGCCTTCTCCGGACTGCATGGCGCGGCGCATGGCCTCGGCGAGACGGCCCAGCGGGGAGCCGGCGGGGGTGCCGGGCCCGGCCGGGGAGAAGACCCGGAGGACCACGGCGTCCAGGCCGGAGCCGAGGACCAGTTCGGTGGCGGCGAGTTTGCTGACGCCGTAGGGGCCGCCGGGCCGGGGCACGGCGTCCTCCGCCGTGGAGGAACCGGGCTGGCTGGGCCCGTACTCCGCGCTGCACCCGATCTGCACCAGGCGGGCGCCGCACCCGCTGCGGCGCAGGGCCTCGCAGACGGTGGCGACGGCGACGGTGTTGTGCCGGGTGAGTTCGCGGGCCCCGCCGCGGGTGGCGCCGGCGCAGTTGACGACGACACCGGGATGGACCGCGTCGAGGAAGCGGGTGAGAGCGCCGGGGCTGCCGCTGGCGAGGTCGAAGCGGACGTCGGCGTCGTCGCCCCGGCCGAGCGCGGTGAGCTGGACGGCCGGGTCGGCGAGCAGGCGGTCGGCGACGAAGCGGCCGATGTAGCCGTTGGCTCCGATCAGCAGGACTCTCATCGGACGACTCCCGGGGCCGAGGCTTCGGGTCGGGAGGTGGTCATGTCGGGTTCTCCTTCGAGGGTGGTGTCGGGAGGGTGTTCCACGACGGCTCGGGCGGCGGCCCGTGCCGCGGTTCGCTCGACGGCTCACGCTGCCGTCCGTACCGCGGCGCGGGGCTGGTTCGGGTCGGTGGGCCGGGTGCCCGGGCGGCCGGGCGCGGCGGGCCGTGGGCGGTGGGGCGTCCTCCGGGGCCGGGGACGTAGGCGCGGGTCCCGCGGCTGCGCCGGGGCGGGGGTGCGGGGGTGCCGTCGGCGCTGCGGCTGCGGCTGCGGCTGCGGCTATGGCTATGGCTATGGCTATGAGGGTGGGTGTGGGTGTGGGTCGCGTGGAGGAGAGGGTTCATCGGCGGGGCTCCGGGTGGATGTGAGCCGAGGCCCTCGTCAGACGGCGGACCGTGTGCGGCAGCAGGACCAGGGCCGCGATGCCGCACACCACGGTCGGGACGCTCCCGGCCCCCCAGGCGGTGACCAGTTCCTCCACGGGGACGGCCAGGCCTCCGCAACCGGGGAGCCGGCTCGCGAAGAGACTGGCCAGGGCAGCGGCCTCGGCGGCCGTCGCCGTGGTGAGGACGAGCGCCGGCGCGTACCCGGATCCGTGGGCGGTGAGGAGGCGGGTCAGCAGCAGGAGGGTGCCCAGGGCGAGGCCCTGGGCATAGGCGGCGGGTTGCTTGAGGATCGCGCCGGTGAGGGCGAGGAGGGCTGAGAGCGCGCCGAGGAACAGGGCGAGGACGCCGAACAGCAGCGGCCGTACGGAAGCGGCGAACTCCTCCAGTCCGCGGCTCGTCCCCAGCCGGCGACGGGCGTGGACCGCGAAGAGGCGGGCGCACCAGGCCGCGGGCGCGCAGGCGAGGGCCAGGGCCAGCACGGGGGCGACCGTGACGGGCCAGGGGCCGTCCGGGGCGCCCGTGGGCAGACCGTCGGGGCCACCGCCGAGAGCGGCACCGAGGAGACCGTCGCCCAGGAGGGCGTAGCCGACGAGGCAGTGGACCCAGACGCCGCTGTGGTGGTCCCCGGCACCCGGCAGCCGTTCCCGGCGCAGGAGCGCGCGCACGGCCAGGGCGACGGCGAGCGCTCCGACGACGGCCGTGACCAGGCGCGGCTGCCCGTCGGTGAGGCGCAGGCCGGCGACCGTCACCGTGCCCAGCGCGCCGGGAAGCAGCGTGAGGGCGAACCAGCCGGTGCCGGGCCGGGGGGCGGGGGCGCCCGCCGGATCCGCCGGGTCGGCGGTACGGCCGGGACTGGCGGCATCGGCGAGGTCCGGGAAGCTGCCGGGCCGGTCGCCGTCGCGTGGGACGCGGGCGTACATCTCCTCGGCGAGGGCGAAGACGTCGCGGTGACGGAAACGGGTGGCGGTCCGGTCGGTGACGCCGTGTGCTTCGAGGCCCGCCGCGATCTCCAAGGGGTCCACGGCCCGTTCACACAGCTCTTGGTGGCGGCGCATCAGGGCTTTGACGGGGTCCGCCCCGGACCGGGCCGGGCGGGCTGCGCCGGGGCCGTTGCCGCCGTTGGCTTCGTTGACGTCGTCGAGGTGGTTCATCGGGCCCCCTCGGCGGTCGCGGAGACCGGCGCGTCCGTCGCCCAGCCGGGGCATCGACCGGAGGCCGGAACAGGGACGGGGGCGGGGGCGGGGGTGGAGGTGGAGGTGACGGCGGGGGCGGCGGGGACCCGAGCCTCGGCCGGCACGGCGAACGGCAGGGGCGTGCCGGCCCCGTCGAGGGCGTTTCGGCGCAGTGGTGCCCGCGAGAGGACGTCCAGGTAAATGCCCTGGAACGCCGCGATGTTCTGCTCCACGGTGAACAGTTCGAGTGCGCGGGCTCGCGCGGCGGCGCCCAGGCGCTCACGGCGCTCGGAGTCGCGCAGCAGCGATACACACGCCTCGGCCAGCGCCCGCGGATCGCGCGGCGGCACGACCAGCCCGGTCTCCCCGATCACCTCGACGACCGTGCCGACGTCCGTGGACACCGTCGCGCGACCGCAGAACATGGCCTCGACCAGACCGACCGGGAAACCCTCGACCACGCTGGAACTGACCACCAGGGCCCCCGCGGCGTAGGCGTCGGCGACAGACGGCAGTTCTGGCCCGCCGACCTCCTCGAAGGACACCGGGTTCCGGCCTACGGCGTGCGGGGCTCCGGCATCGGCGGGGAAGAGCCGGTCGGCCAGGTTCCGGCAGTGCGCGAGATAGGCCGCGTCCCCGGAGGGGCCGGAGGGGCCGGAGGGGCCGGAGGAACTGGAGGGACCGGACGGACCAGAGGAACTGGAGGAGCCGGAGGACATGATCCGCAAGCGGGACCGGGGCCGCGCCCGGCGGACCTCGGCGAAGGCGTGCAGCAAGGTCACCAGGTCCTTGACGGGTTCCACGCGGCCGACCCAGACGACCGTGTCCGGGTCGGCACGGCCCGGCGCCTCCCCGGCCTCGGCGAAGGGTGCCGCGTCCATGCCCGGGTGGACCGTGCGCAACTTGTCGTGACCGGCTCCGCAGCGTTCCTGCCAGCGACGGGCGTGGGCGTTGCCGTGCGTGACGACGGCGGCCCGGCGGTAGGCCTCGGCGGCGAGCCGGCCGTGGAAGGCGGCGAGCACGGTGCGTATCGCGGGCGAGGAGTCGGGGGCGGTCAGATAGTGCGTGCGCAGCCGCACCCCGTACTCGGTGACCAGCAGGGGAACGCCGAAGAAGTGCCGGGCGAGGAGGCCGGGCAGCGCAGCCGCGCCGCCGGACGTCGCGTGGCACAGGTCGACCGCGCCGAGGCCGGCGTCCTCGTACCAGTCGAGCGAGAGGGGGCGCAGGGCGTGTTCCAGGTGGGCCGAGAGGGCGAGGAGATCCGGGACACGGGCCTCGCGCGCCGGGCGCTGGGCCCCGGGCGCGCGACAGGCGTGCTCCAGCGCGCGCACGGCGGCTTCGGAGCGGAGCGCGCCCACCAGGCCGCCCTCGTCACGGGCGAGCTCGGCGAGCCCGTACAGGGCGCTGGCGAAACGGTCCGCCTCGACGGTCCGGGCGGCACCCGCCGTGCCGGACGGGTCCCCGTGGCCCGTGGCGCACAGGACGGCGACGAGTTCGCCGTAGTGCTCGGCGAAGCGCTTGCGCGCCCGTCGCCCGTACACCACGCCGTCGTCCTCGGCCGTCCACAGCGGCGCGGTACGCACCCGGCTGACCTGCGACGGCAGCGGGACCCAGCCCTCGTCCTCCTGGTGCTCACCGCGGCTGAGCGCGTAGACGTCGAACTCGTGCTGTCCGAGCCCGCGCACGAGCCGGTCGCACCAGAGCCCGGCGTCACCGCTGACGTACGGGTAGCCGCCCTCCGTCAGTAGTCCGATGCGCACGTCCACTCCATCTCCCGTGGGGGGAGCCGCCGTTGGTCAGGCGGCTCGCAGCGGGGACGAACGTATGCGGACAAGGTGGTGGCGCGACGGACGGTTGTCCATCGCGCCACCAAAAGGGGTGAACAGGCGTAACTTTCCCGCCCGGGGCGCGTTCGCCGCCCTCAAGGAGTCGGACGCATCTCGAACGCCGTGCGCCTGGCCGGCCGATCAGCCGGACGGGTACGCCCAGGCGTTGGGACGGCACCGGATCCCGTTGTACTCCAGGAACTTGGTCTGCTGCTGCATGACGGGAGCGAGGTCCCCGTCCTTGTCGCAGGTCACGTGGTTGTAGCCGAGACGGTGGCCGACCTCGTGGTTGATCAGCATCTGCCGGTACGAGTGGATCTTGTCGTCACCGTACGTCTCCGCGCCCCGCGCCCATCGGTAGGCGTTGATCATCACGCGTTCGGTGGCGGCCGAGTCACAGGAAACGTTGTCGACCGTGGTGTCCAGACCCGACTTGGCGCACCAGTCGGCGGTGGTGCCCGGGCTGGCCAGCGTGATCACGAAGTCGACCTCGCCGGAGTGGACGCGCTCGAACGTACGGGCGCCGTTGTGGGCCCAGCTCCGGTCGTCGTTGAGCGTCTTCTGCACGGCCTCCGCGAACAGTTCGCCATCGAGGCCCAGCCCCTGCTCGACGTCCACGCGGTAGGTGTACTTCCGCCCCTTCCCCGGCGCCTTCGCGATGCCCTCGATCGCGTCGAACTTGCCGGAGCCCTTGAGTGTGGCGCCGAGCGGGTAGATCTTGTCCATCTGCTGCGCGTACGTGAGCGGCGCCGAGGCGCCCGACCCGGTTCCGCTCCCCGAACCCGCGTCCGATCCCGACCGGGCCTTCTGGTCCTTCGCGTCCTCGGCGGCTTCGTGGGTGGCCCGCGCCTGTTCCGCGGCCGACCGGGATGACCCCGCGTCCTCGCCGACGCGCCCGTCGGTGACCTGTCCGGCCACGACGATCGCCAACACGGTGGTGACCGCCGCGGCGGCGATGCCGGCGAAGGCCCGCCCCTTGGCGCCCTTGGCCGCCTCCGGCCCGTCGGCGAGCGGTCCGTCACCGCCGGCGTCACCGCCGGGGCCGCGCGCCCCGTCCACGGTGCGGACGGGACCGGCCTCGGCGTTCCAGTCGGTGACGGAGGCGTACGGGGCGGGCACGGGCGCGTCGGCACGGGTGCGCACCGGCGCGTGAGACGCGAAGACGTCGTCCTCGCCCTTGTCGAAGGCGTCGAGGTAGTCCTGCCGGGGCCCGCCCGCCGGCACCCGTGGCCCCCGCGGCGTCTGTGGCCCTTGAGACCCCCGTGGCCCTTGAGATCCCTGTGGCCCCTGTGGCATCTGCCGCTGCCGCGGGAGGGGAACGCCGGCGCGGCCGGGAGCGACGCCGGGGCCCGGGACCTCCCCGGCCCCGTGCGGCCCGGGAGCCACGCCAGGCGGCGTACCACCGCGCCCCCCGAACGCGCCCCATCCCCCACCCGGTTCCCGCTGCTCAGGGTGTCCGCCCCGCACCTGTCGCACACCGTTGGCGGGGGTGCCGTCCGGCAGCCTCGGCACGCCTCGGGCCGGGGTCCCGTCACCGGTGTCCGACGCGCCGTAGGGCGGAACGCCGTGCGCAGGAGTCCCGTAGGCCGGAGTCCCGTAGGCCGGAGTCCCGTATCCGGACGTGTCACCCCCTGGCGCGGCTTCGGGCGCCGTTCGGCGCCCCCGCCCCGGCGGCACGGCCGGACCGCCCCTCTCCCGCGACCGTCCGTCCGTCTCCTGTGATTGACCGCTTTGGCGTTCTGGTGCCGCGGTCGCGTCCGCGGTGCCGCCCTTGGGGGCCGGTCCGCGGCGGCTGTGGCGTCCCACGTCGCGCCTCAGCCTCCTGTGTTGTCGTCGGTGTGCAGGTCAGCGGCGGCGCGGCGGGCGTCGCCGTCGGGCGCCGACCCGGCTGTCTCCGCGAGGAGTTCCCGGAAGGCCGTGGCGACCGTCTGCGGATACTCCATCATGGCGACGTGCCCCGCGTCCGGCAGGGTCAGCAGCCGCGAGTCGCGGAAGGCGCGGGCCGCCCGCTGGGCCATGCGGTAGCCGACGAGTTTGTCCCGGCCGCCGTAGACGAGCAGGGTCGGCGCGAGGACGCGTTCGGCCTGGCGCCACAGTCCGTGCTGGCCGCCCACCGTGTAGGCGTTGACGATCCCCCGCGCGGAGCGCGCCATCGCGTCCCAGAAGTACGGCAGCCGCTGGCGTCGCTCCATCTCCTCCACCGCGTGCCGGAAGCCCTCCTCGGACACCCGTCCGGGATCTCCGTAGCACAGCGCCATGACGCCGCGGACCCGCTGCTCGGCCGTCCAGTCCCGGCTCAGCCGGGTGAACAGCGTGGCGACCCCGGGCAGCGCCAGCAGCCCCGTCGGCACGGCGCTGCGCTGGACGCGGATCTCCGGAAGCGCGGGCGAGACCAGGGTGAGCGTCCGCACCAGGTCGGGGCGGACGGCGGCGACGCGGGTGACGACGGCGCCGCCGAGCGAGTTGCCCACCAGGTGTACGGGGCCTCGCCCGGCCGAGTCGAGGAGGCGGATCACCGCGCGCGCGTGCCCGGTGATCGAGTAGTTGCCGTCGTCCGGTGGCGGGGAGTCGCCGAAGCCCGGCAGGTCGACCGCCTCGTTGTCGACGACGTCGTCCAGCAGCGGCATCAGCGCCGACCAGTTCTGGGAGGAGCCGCCGAGGCCGTGGACGTACAGGGCGGGCGGCAGGCCCTCGCGGGACGGCTGCCGCGACCGCACTGTCAGGGTGATCCCCGGCAGCCGCACCGACCTCAGACGCTCACCCTCCGCGACCCTGACGGCCACCGCCTCCGGCAGCACATTGGCAGGCGGCACGGACGGCAGCTCGGTCGAAGACATGCGCCAATGTTACGAGACGATCACGCGGCGGTTCACGTGTTCGGTGTCACAAGAGAGGCGCAACTGTTCGACGTTCCGCACCCCCTGTGACCCCGCGCCCCCCTCCACTCCCCCTGACCCCTCATACGGCATCAGATCGCACCGCATTCGATTCGGGTGTCTCCTAGGCTCGTACAGAGGGCACCCGCACCTGACCCCCGCCTCCCGGCGGGGACGTTCACAGAAAGGGAGCCGGCATGGCCATCGACCCCAGCGACCCCGAGACGTTCGAGAACGACGAGGCACAGGACATCCAGGCCGTCGGCGTCGAGGCCCCGGACGCCGACGCGGCCGAGCAGCAGACGGACATCGCGCCGGTCCGGGACGACCCGCTGACCGGCGTGGACCCAGGCCGCGCCAACGAGGCGGACCTCACGGAGCAGGCCCGTGTGGTCTCTCTGGACGAGGACGACTACCGCTGACGTGCGCCGAACAGGCAAGAGACTGATACTGCCCGGACAGCACATGTTTGAAACGTTTCGCGACCTTTTCATCACCGTCCGGTCCATGAAATTCTCAGCTCGCACCGCGCACACCACGGTTACCGAAAAGTACGATGGCCGCGCGGCGCACACCGCACAGGACGACTTTGGGAGGCGGCGTGACAGCCATCGAGCAGACAGAGGCGGCACGCCCGCGGGGCACGCGCCTGCCGCGTCGCGCCCGACGGAACCAGTTGCTGGGCGCCGCGCAGGAAGTGTTCGTGGCGCAGGGCTACCACGCGGCCGCGATGGACGACATCGCCGAGCGGGCCGGTGTCAGCAAGCCGGTGCTCTACCAGCACTTCCCGGGCAAGCTGGACCTCTACCTCGCCCTGCTGGACCAGCACTGCGAGTCCCTGATCCAGTCCGTCCGCAACGCCCTGGCGTCGACGAACGACAACAAGCAGCGCGTCCGGGCGACCATGGACGCCTATTTCGCGTACGTCGAGGACGACGGCGGCGCCTTCCGGCTGGTCTTCGAGTCGGACCTGACCAACGAGCCGGCGGTGCGCGAGCGCGTCGACAAGGTCACCACCGAGTGCGCCGAGGCGATCTGCGACGTCATCGCCGAGGACACCGGTCTCTCGCGCGCGGAGTCGATGCTGCTCGCCTCCGGTCTGGGCGGCCTCGCCCAGGTGGTGGCCCGCTCATGGCTGCACAGCGACCGCAGCGTGCCGCGCGACCAGGCGGTGCGGCTGCTCGCCTCGCTGGCCTGGCGGGGCATCGCCGGCTTCCCGCTGCACGGCAACGAACAGCACGGCAGCGAGCTGCACGGCGAGCACCACTGAGGTGACCGGCTGAGGCGATCGGCGCGTGCCGTCGCCGTTTGTTCCCGGCGGCTGTTCGCTCCTGGCGTTGTCGCGCCGAGCGTGTACGTCCCCTCACCGGGCTAATGTGTGCTGGGTACGGCGCGGAAGATCGCGCACATCACTGACCGTCGGAGGGACAAAGCCGTGGAGGTCAAGATCGGCGTGCAGCACGCGCCCCGCGAGATCGTTCTGGAGAGCGGTCAGAGTGCCGAGGAGGTGGAGCGCGTGGTGTCCGAGGCACTGGCCGGCAAGTCGGCGCTGCTCAGCCTCGTCGACGAGCACGGCCGCAAGGTACTGATCCCGGCCGACCGTCTCGCCTACGTCGAACTGGGCGAGCCGGCCCCGCGCAAGGTGGGCTTCGGCGCGCTGTAGCCGAACCGGCGTACGCGAGGGCCCGGCGGTCACCCACGCACCGCCGGGCCCTTCCGCATGCCCTGCCGGCCGGGCGGGGGTCTCTTCACCCGCCTCCCCCACCACAAGACGGACCCGGGGACGGATCCGCGGGCAGATCCCGAACAGAGCCGCGAGCAGGTCCCGAACGGAGCCGCGAGCGGATCCCCGACAGATCACGGACGGGTTCGTGGACGGATCCACGAACGGAGCACAACTCCCCCACAGGAAGGGGTTGCATTCCGCAGGTCAGGGGTATGACGGCTACGACCGTTCGAGCAGGCCGGCCGTGTGGGAGGGACCCCGACATGCTGTTGGAAGCGCTCAGCGCCGCGATCCTCGGGCTGGCCCTGGCATGGGCCGCCGCCCACCGCCTGCCGCACCGTCTGCCTGCTCGCGCCCTCGTGCTGTCGACGGGCGTCGCGGGCGCCCTCTTCGGCGCGTTCGTCACGCACAGCGCGCTGGGCGCCGGAAACCTGCTGCCGATCCTGCTGGGCTCGGCAGCCGTCTCCACGGCCTCGCTGTCGCTCCTGCTGCGCCCGGCGGGAAGACTGCGCGGCCGGTCGGCGACCGCCTGACCGACCGCCGTCCCCGACTCCACCGGACGCCCGGCCGATGACCCGCCTCCGGACATCCGGCCGCCGTCCCCGACTCCACCGGACATCCGGCCGATGACCCGCCTCGGCCACAGTCAGACGGACCGGACAGGACCGGCCCCATCGCAACCGGCCGGGACAGGACCGGACTGAACCGGATCAGGCCGCCAGCCCCAGCGCGGCCATCCGCTTGGTGTGCGCCTCGGTGATCCGGGAGAACATCCGGCCCACCTCCGCCAGGTCGAAGCCGTCCGCGACCCCGCCCACCAGCATCGTCGACAACGCGTCCCGGTCGGCGACCACCCGCTGGGACTGCGACAGGGCCTCGCCCATCAGCCGCCGCGCCCACAGCGCCAGCCGGCCGCCCACCCGCGGGTCGGCGTCGATCGCCGCGCGCACCTTCTCCACGGCGAAATCGGCGTGCCCCGTGTCGTCCAGCACGGCCAGCACCAGTTCCCGGGTGTCCGTGTCGAGGCGGGCCGCGACCTCCCGGTAGAAGTCACTGGCGATCGAGTCCCCGACGTAGGCCTTGACGAGTCCTTCCAGCCAGTCCGAGGGCGCGGTCTGCTTGTGGAAGCTCTCGTAGGCGGTGACGAACGGAGCCATCGCCTCCGTCGGCTCCTCACCGATCTCGGCGAGCCGGCCGCGCAACCGCTCGAAGTGGTGGAACTCCGCCGAGGCCATCTTCGCCAGCTCCGCCTTGTCCGACAGGGTCGGCGCCAGCTTGGCGTCGTCCGCGAGACGCTCGAACGCCGCCAGTTCGCCGTACGCGAGCGCTCCGAGCAGGTCCACGACGGCGGCGCGGTACTGCGGGTCGGCGGCTGCCGCCGACCAGTCCCGGGCGGCGACTGCGGTACGTTCGGCGGCGGCTTCCTCGGTGGCTGCTGCGGGGGCGTCGGCGGCGGTGCCAGGCTTGTCAGAGCTCGTCATGCAGCGCACAATAGCCCGCCCGTCGGTGACCGGAAGGGCCTGGTCAGTCAGTGTGACGACGACTACGTGGCCAAATCGGCCATCGCGTGTGCGCGAATCCGGGGTATGGTGGTAATGCGCCTGCCGAGTGTGTGACGTACGAGTACGTGTCGTACGGCTACGTGACGTGTTCGTCGGGCCGCACGCATGAGGATGCCCGGTCGGTGGCCCGATCGGCTCCGCCCGACAGCCCTCCCGGCCGTACGCCACTGTGTACGGCAGCCCGGAGGGGGACCCTCAGCGGTTCGAGCGCTAGAGCGTCGGCAGAGGTCCCGTGTCTACGGCTCGCCCGTAAGGCAGTCGACGTCCCCGGCACGGTCCTGACACGACCCCCGCGCTCGCCTCGCACCGCGCACACAGAAGAGGCAGCACCCTGACTACGACGTTTCGTTCCCTCGGAATCCTCCCCGAGACCGCCGAGGCCCTGGAGGCCGTCGGCATCATCACCCCCTTCCCCATCCAGGAGATGACGCTCCCCGTGGCCCTCTCGGGCACGGACGTCATCGGCCAGGCCAAGACCGGCACCGGCAAGACGCTGGGTTTCGGTCTCCCGCTCCTCGAGCGCGTCACCGTTCCCGCCGACGTGGAGGCCGGCCGCGCCGCTCCCGAGGCCCTGACCGACGCCCCCCAGGCCCTCGTCGTCGTCCCGACGCGCGAGCTGTGCCAGCAGGTCACCAACGACCTCCTGACCGCCGGCAAGGTGCGCAACGTGCGCGTCACCGCGATCTACGGCGGCCGGGCCTACGAGCCCCAGGTCGAGGCCCTGAAGAAGGGCGTCGACGTGATCGTCGGCACCCCCGGCCGGCTCCTCGACCTCGCGGGCCAGAAGAAGCTGAGCCTGAAGCACGTCAAGTGCCTGGTCCTCGACGAGGCCGACGAGATGCTCGACCTGGGCTTCCTGCCCGACGTCGAGAAGATCATCAACCTGCTTCCGGCCAAGCGGCAGACGATGCTGTTCTCGGCCACCATGCCGGGCGCGGTCATCGGACTGGCCCGCCGCTACATGTCGCAGCCCACGCACATCCGCGCCACCGCGCCGGACGACGAGGGCCAGACGGTGGCCAACACCACGCAGTTCGTCTACCGCGCGCACAACATGGACAAGCCCGAGATGGTCGCGCGCATACTGCAGGCCGAGGGCCGTGGACTGGCCATGGTCTTCTGCCGCACCAAGCGCACCGCGGCCGACCTGGCCGACCAGCTCCAGCAGCGCGGCTTCGCCTCCGGCGCGGTCCACGGCGACCTGGGCCAGGGCGCCCGCGAGCAGGCGCTGCGCGCCTTCCGCAACGGCAAGGTGGACGTGCTCGTCTGCACCGACGTCGCCGCCCGCGGCATCGACGTCGAGGGCGTGACGCACGTCATCAACTACCAGTCACCGGAAGAGGAGAAGACGTACCTGCACCGCATCGGCCGCACCGGCCGCGCGGGCGCCAAGGGTACGGCGATCACCCTGGTCGACTGGGACGACATCCCCCGCTGGCAGCTGATCAACAAGGCGCTGGACCTCGGCTTCAACGACCCGCCGGAGACCTACTCCACCTCTCCGCACCTCTACACCGACCTCGGCATCCCCGAGGGCACCAAGGGCGTCCTGCCGCGCGCGGCCCGCACGCGCGCCGGGCTGGCGGCCGAGGAACTGGAGGACCTGGGCGAGCCCGGCGGCCGGGGCGGCCGTGACCGCGGTCGCGGCGGGCGGAGCGGACGGGACGAGTCCCGTACCGCCGACCGGGACCGCGAGCGCTCGGCGCGTACGCCGCGGCGCAGGCGCCGTACCCGCGGCGGCACGCCGCTGGACGCGGCTGCCTCCCCGGCCACCGAGGCGGCCCCGGCCGCGACCGGCGGCGGTGTGCCGGAGGACGGCGACGCCGCCCCGCGCGTGCTGCGCCGGCGCCGGCGCACCCGCGGCGGATCCCAGACCCGCCAGCCGCTGCCCGCGGCGACGCAGGCCGGCCCCTCCGGCACAGGAACGGCGAAGACCACTGGGGCCGCGGACGCCGCCCTGGTGACGGCTGAAGACGCTGCCGTGAAGACCTCCGGGACCGCTACGGCGGTGGCGGCACCGGCCGTCACCGAGGCCCCTGCGGTCATCGAAGCCCCGGCCGTCACCGAGGCCCCGGCGGCCCCTGCGGCTCCGGAAGCCCCCGCCGAGAAGCCGCGCCGTCGCCGCACCCGCAAGACGGCGGAGACCGCCGTGGCGGCAAAGGCCCCGGCGGAGACCGCGCCGGTGATCACGGAAGCCGCTCCGGCCGCCGAGGCCACGCCGGCCGCCGAGGCCACGCCGGTCATCGAAGCCGCTCCGGTCATCGAAGCCGCTCCGGTCGAGGAGGCCCCGGCCACCAAGCCGCGCCGTCGCACCCGCAAGACCGCGGCGGCCACCGAGCCGGCGGTCGAGACCGCCGAGGGCGCCACGGCCGCCGAGCCGGTCAAGCCGCGCCGCACCCGCAAGACGGCCGCGAAGGCCACCGAGGCCGTACCGGCACCGGCCACCGAGGACGCGGAGCCCGAGACCAAGCCGAAGACCCGCCGCACCCGCAAGACCACCGCGGCCACGGCCCCCACCGACACGGCGACCGACACGGCGGTCGAAGCCACGCAGACCGAGGACGCCAAGCCCAAGGCCCGCCGCACCCGCAAGACCACGGCGGCCACCGCGACCGCACCCACCACCGACATCCCGGCCCAGACCACACAGGAACCCGGCCCCGAAGCCGAGGCCAAGCCCCGCCGCACCCGCAAGACCGCGGCGAAGGCCACCGAGGCCGTACCGGCACCGGCCACCGAGGACGCGGAGCCCGAGACCAAGCCGAAGACCCGCCGCACCCGCAAGACCACCGCGGCCACGGCCCCCACCGACACGGCGACCGACACGGCGGTCGAAGCCACGCAGACCGAGGACGCCAAGCCCAAGGCCCGCCGCACCCGCAAGACCACGGCGGCCACCGCGACCGCACCCACCACCGACATCCCGGCCCAGACCACACAGGAACCCGGCCCCGAAGCCGAGGCCAAGCCCCGCCGCACCCGCAAGACCGCGGCGAAGGCCACCGCCCCGGCCGAGGACACGGAGCCCAAGCCCAGGACGCGTCGCACCCGCAAGACCGCGGCGGTCACGGCCCCGCAGCCCGCGGAGTCGGAGTCCCCGGAGAGCTGATCTCCACGCCTCGTCGGCCCGGTACCGCCCCGCGCGGTGCCGGGCCGACGGCGTCACCCCCGCCCCGGGGTCCGCGACGCCCCCGATACCCTCGCCCCGTGAGCAGGAACGCCGTCTTCGCCCCGCCCCCCGGCGCCCGCACGTACCGGTTGCGGACGGCGCGCGGTGAGTTCGCCGCCGTCGACTCGCCCGTGGCCGAAGGGGCCGAGCCGCGCGGCGTCGTGCTGATGCTGCCCGGCTTCACCGGCAGCAAGGAGGACTTCACCCTGCTGCACGAGCCGCTGGCGGCACGCGGGTACCGCACGGTCGCCGTGGACGGGCGGGGACAGTACGAGTCCGACGGCCCCCGGCACGACGAGTCCGCGTACGCCCAGCGGGAACTGGCACGGGACGTGCTCGCCCAGGCCGCCGCCCTCCGTACCCCCGTCCATCTGCTCGGCCACTCCCTCGGCGGTCAGATCGCCCGCGCGGCCGTCCTCCTCGACCACTCCCCCTTCCGCTCCCTCACCCTGATGTCCTCGGGGCCGGCGCGGATCTCGCAGCCCCAGCAGCAGCGCGTGAGACTGCTGCGGGACGCGCTCGCCACGCTGACGATGGCGGAGGTCTGGGAGACGATGCAGGCGATGGGGCCGCCCGAAGAGGTCGGCGGACCCGTCCGCGGCCCGGTCGACCAGGAGCGGCTACGGCTCCGCTGGCTGGGCACCGCGCCCGCGCAACTCCTCGCCGGAGGACGGCAGTTGTGCACCGAGCCGGACCGCGTCGCGGAACTCGCGACCGTGCCGTTGCCGTTCCACGTGCTCTCCGGGGAACGCGACGACACCTGGCCGCTGCCGCTCCTGGACGACATGGCTATACGGCTGGACGCGCGCCGGACCGTGATCGCCGGCGCCGAACACTCCCCCAACGCGGATCAGCCGCTGCCCACCGCCACGGCCCTCGCCGACTTCTGGGACCACACCACGGACCGGTGAACACAGCGCACCCACCGCCCCGGTCACACCGCCGGAGCCATCCGAATCAACCGAACCACCTGAACCATCTGAATCAACCGAACCACCCGGACCGCTCCGATCAACCACCCCGGTACGCGGCAAGTTCGTGGTGCGGGTCGACGGAACAGCAACCACCACCGACACCGCTCCTGCTCCCAGCGAACGGCGACCGCCGTCAGCACTGCGTCTGCACGTACTCCCAGAACCCGTCCCGCAGCGCCCGCCGCAGATCGGGCTGGCCGCGCAGGGAGTACTGGAGCAGGCCCTCGGCCTCGACCAGCAGGTCCTGGTCGGTCGGGCCGGGCAGGTACGGGTGGCCGTCGAGGAGTTCCACCAGCCCCTCCCGGCCCCGGGACGCCAGCCACTTCGCCGCGATCTGCGAGCCGACGAAGCGGACGTTCTCCCGGGTCGGCCGGGCCGCGCCCGTCGCCTCGTACACGGGCAGGGTGCGTCTGGAGACGTACGGCTTGAAGAAGTCCAGGTCGAAGGTGCGCTGGCTGTCGACCTCCCAGAGCAGCGGATCGGCCTGGTTGCGTCCCTCCGGGGCCTCGACGCCCCAGAGGTGGACGCGGGCGCCGTACCCCTGGGCGGCCTCGACCGCGGAGACCAGGTCCTCGTCGCCGCCGAGCAGGGCCGCGTCGCTGATCGCGCGGTGCCGGGCGAGGGACTCCAGGTCGCCGCGGATCAGGGAGTCGACGCCCTTCTGCTGGTTGTTGGCGTTGAGGTTGCCCAGCCGTACCTTCACGTCGGGCAGCTCGGCGATGGACTGCTGCTCGGCGGTGTGGATGCGGCGCCGGGCGCCGTCGTACCAGTAGACCCGCAGCAGCCTGCTGTCCGCGAAGATGGTGCGGGCCCGGTCGATGAGCGCCTCGATCAGCCCTTCGGCGTCCAGGTCGAAGGCCCGGCGGTCCTCGGTCCCGGCGACCAGTCGTCCCGCCGCCGCGTACAGGTATCCCGCGTCCACGAAGATCGCGTGGGTGGAGGGTGTCTTCGCCACCTCGGCGAGCATGCGCTGGAGCAGCTCGTTGGTGCGGTCGATGCGGGCGGGCAGGGATGCGAGGTCGTCGTTCATCACATCCATTGTCCCGGCGGTCACGCTGCGAACACAACCGGTCCCGATCAGTCCCTTACCGAGCGGTAATTAGTCTTTCGAAAAATTTATTTAGCGTAGGGAATGTTTGTAACATGCGGCCCGTTGTCTATCTGTGGAACCCCGGGCACCGATGACCTTGGGGATTCCTCAGTAGTTCTCCTCAGGAGGATGACCAGACGAAGGGAGAGGCCATGCGCTTTGAAGTCATGCGACTCGACGACATCGACGGTACGCCCGTGGACAGCACAGTCGTGGACGCCGCCTCCGTCAACCGGATGGTCCAGCAGGCCGCCGCCATCGGGCAGCGCCTGTGGATCCGCCCGGCCGAGACCACGGCCTCGTAGCGGCGGACCGTTTCATCACCGTTCCGGCCGGGCCCCCGTACGCGCGTCGTACGGGGGCCCGGTCGTATGTCCCACCAGTCCCGGCCCCGATCCCGGTCGCACGTCACACCGGCCCCGGCCCCGGTCGCGCGTCGCACCGGTGCCGGTCCCGGTCGCGTCCGCCGCCCCCGCGGGTCCGCCCGCAGCGCTCAAGCCCCCTGGATCACCTGCGTGACGCCGTTGATGATCTGCTGCACGGCGATCGCGGAGAGCATCATGCCCGCGAGCCGGGTCACCAGGACCACACCGCCGTCCTTGATGACCCGGATAATCAGCAACGAGTACCGCATCACCAGCCACAGCACGACATGGATGGCGAGGATCGCCGACCACACCGACAGCTGCCCGCCCGCCCCGTCGGCCTTCTGCACCGCGAGGATCACGGACACGATCGCGCCCGGCCCGGCCAGCAGCGGCATGCCGAGCGGTACGAGGGCGACGTTGACGTCCTTGGTCTGCTTGGGCTCGTCCGTCTTGCCGGTGAGCAGGTCCAGCGCGATCAGGAGCAGCAGCAGTCCGCCCGCGATCATCAGCGCGGGCACCGACACGTGCAGGTAGTCCAGGATCTGGTGCCCGAGCAGCCCGAACACGGTGATCACGCCACCGGCGACGCAGACGGCCTGGAACGCCATCCGCTTCTGGGCCTTGCCGGGCCGCCCGGCGGTCAGGGCGAGGAAGATCGGGGTGATCCCGGGGGGATCCATGATGACAAAAAGGGTCAGGAAGAGAGAACCGAAGACGGCGATGTCGAACATGGGTGAGCTACGAGCCTTGCGGAGGTACGTGTACGGGGGTGCGGAGGCGGACCTCAGGCCCCGCCGGCCCCCGGCACCGGGAACGCCCCGAACGCGCGCCGCGTGATCTCCCCGTAGACCTCGGGGTCGGTCGTGTACTCGCCGAGCACACAGGTCTTCCGGCTGCCGTGGTAGTCGCTCGACCCGGTGGTGAGCAGGCCCAGCTCTCCGGCGAGGCCGCGCAGCCGTTCCCGGGTGGGCTCGTCGTGGTCCATGTGGTCGACCTCGATGCCGTCGAGCCCGGCGGCGGCCATCTCGGCGATCGCCGACTCCGGCACCGTACGACCGCGCTTGGCGGCGGCCGGGTGCGCGAACACCGCGACACCGCCCGCGGCCTTGATCAGCCGGATGGCCTCGAAGGGGTCGGTCTCGTGCTTGTCCACGAAGGCCCGGCCGCCGTCGGCCAGCCACTCCTGGGTGAAGGCGTCGCCCACGGTCGGTACGACGCCCAGCTCGACGAGGGCGGAGGCCACGTGCGGACGGCCGACCGAGCCGTCCCCGGCGATCCGCGCGACCTGCTCCCAGGTGACGGGCACGCCCAGCTCGTTGAGCTTGGCGATCATGCCCTTGGCGCGCGGCACCCGGTCGTCCCGGACCAGCTCCCGCTCGGCGAGCAGCGCCGGCTCCTCGGGGTCGAAGAGGTAGGCGAGCATGTGCATGCTGACGCCGTCGATACGGCAGGACAGCTCGGCGCCGGTGACCAGCGTGAGCCCCTCGGGCAGCGCCGCGACGGCCTCGGCGTGTCCCCGGGTGGTGTCGTGGTCGGTCAGCGCGACCACGTCCAGCCCGGCCGCGGCGGCGTTGCGCACCAGCTCGGCCGGGGTGTCCGTGCCGTCGGACGCGGTGGAGTGGCAGTGCAGGTCGATGCGCACGGCGGGCTCCAGGCGGCGACGGAAGAGGAACGGACACGGAAAGGATAACCGGATCTCCGCCGCCCTCCGTCACCCCCGCGGACGCTGGGAGCCCCCTACAAGTCCCCTGTGCGACTCCCGAGTCCCCCGTGTGACCGCCAAGTCCTTCGCGCGGCCCCCGAGCCCCGCGCGGCCCCCGAGTTCCCGTGCGGCCTCCAAGTCCCCCACGCGGCCCCGCCCTCAGGAGGACCTCCGGGAACCCCCAGGAACCCCCAGGAACCCCCTGAAGTTTCTCGGGGACCCCCAGGAACCCCCGAGGACCCCCGAGAAACTTCAGGGGGACTCCCGGGGAACTCCCGGGGCACTCCCGAGCATCTACGGTTCGAGCAGGCGCGGCGACAAGGCGCCGCACGGCACCAGCTCCACCTCCGCCCCCGCCTCCCGCAGGTCCGTCAGCACCAGTTCGTCGTACATCAGCAGCCCCGACCGCTCGGGCCAGACCACGGCCCACAGCCACATCCCGAGCGCCTCGCCCGCGAAGACGGCCCGGTCGGCGGGGGCGCCGGAGACGTGCCAGAGCGGGGTCGGCCGACCGGCGGCGAGCACCTTGGCCTGCGGCGGTTTCTCGACGTCCAGGAAGGGCCCCGGGTCGGGCCCGTCGAGACCGGCGTAGTACGCGCCGAGTCCGACCCCCAGCTCCTCGGCCACCAGGATCAGCTCCCCGACGCCCCCGAGCGGTCCGGGCCCGGAGCAGGCCACCGCCGTCGCGCGCCCGCCGCTGCGGTCGTCGCCCGCGCAGGCCACGCCCGTGAAGAGCCAGCCGACCGGCAGCGGCCACGGCATCCACACCGGCACCTGGGTGCGGTGGACCACGACCTCCAGGGCTTCGACGCTCGGCGGTATCACGGGCTGGACCGGGTGGACCGCGCCGTGCACGTCGCACTGCCAGGAATCGGCGAAGAGACCGGGCGCCCTGACCCGGCCACCGCACTTCGGGCAACTGGGTTCGCCCCTCATAGGGCCCCACGGTCCTACCCCGGCTCCGCCGCGTCAAGGACGATCACCCGTCCGGAGGCGCCGGCGGCGGCCGCGCCGACCAGCCAAAAGTAGATGCAGTTTGCATCATTTAGTCGACCTAAATTATTGTATGTAAATACCAACCACTTCTGCGCATTGGAGCCAGCATGGACCCCTTCGAAGCGGGGGCCGGCAGTATCCTCAGGCAGCCCAAGGCCGTCTGGGCGACCGCCGGCGCGTCCGTCGTCGCCTTCATGGGCATCGGCCTGGTCGATCCGATCCTGCCGTCCATCGCGACCGGACTGCACGCGAGTGCCAGCCAGGTCTCCCTCCTGTTCACCTCGTACTTCCTGATCACCGCGATCGCGATGCTGGTCACCGGCTTCGTCTCCAGCCGCATCGGCGGCAGGAAGACGCTGCTGCTCGGCCTCGCCTTCGTGGTGGTCTTCGCGGGCCTGGCCGGCACCTCCGACACGGTCGGCCAGCTCGTCGGCTACCGGGCCGGCTGGGGTCTGGGCAACGCGCTCTTCGTCTCGACCGCCCTCGCCGTCATCGTCGGCGCCGCGGCCGGCGGCAGCGCGGCGGCGATCCTGCTCTACGAGTCCGCCCTCGGCCTCGGCATGGCCTGCGGCCCGCTGGTGGGCGCGCTGCTCGGCGACGCCAGCTGGCGCTACCCGTTCTTCGGCACCGCGTTCCTGATGGCGGTCGGCTTCCTGTGCATCACGGCGTTCCTGGGGGAACAGCCCAGGCCCGCCCGCAAGACCTCGCTGCTCGACCCGGTCAGGGCGCTCGGCCACGGCGGTCTCGCCTCGGCCGCGGTCTCGGCCTTCTTCTACAACTACACGTTCTTCACCGTGCTGGCCTTCACCCCGTTCGTGCTGAACATGACGCCGTACAAGTCGGGTGCCGTGTTCTTCGCGTGGGGTGTGCTGCTGGCCGTCTTCTCGGTGCTGGTGGCGCCGCTCCTGCAGAGGCGGTTCGGTTCGCTGAAGGTGCTCGGCGGCTCACTGGTGCTGCTGGCCGCGGACGTGCTCGTCCTCGGCTACGGCGGCCACACCGCGGCGGTCGTCTGCACGGTCCTGTCCGGTGCCTTCATCGGCGTGAACAACACCGTCTACACCGAACTGGCCCTCGGCGTCTCCGACGCCCCGCGTCCGGTGGCCAGCGCGGGCTACAACTTCGTGCGCTGGTTCGCCGCCGCCGCGGCCCCGTACTTCGCGCCGAAGATCGAGGAGTGGACCGACATCCACGTCCCGTTCGTGGTGGCGGCGGTCACCGCCGTGCTCGGCGCGGCCGTGGTCGCCGTACGCCGCCGGGCCCTCACGCTCCCCCGCTCCCGGCCCCGCTCGGGCGGGGGGACCCCGGTGGCGGCGGAACCGGCGCCGGGGCGCGCCGCCGGGGACGGCGTCTCGGCGTTCACCGGCTGACGTACCCGCGCGGTGAGCCCGGTCACTCCAGCGGCACCGACCCGCGGGCCGGGTCCCGCAGGTCGGTGCCGTGCGTCAGCCAGCGCTCCTGGAGCGCCTGCCCGCCGTGCACCCGCTTCCAGGCGGCCTCGTTGGGCGTCATCGGCAGCAGCGGCAGGAAGCGCACGGGATCCAGCGGCGGGTCCAGCTCCAGGTCCGCCACCAGGCCGCCCGGCTCGGCGACCAGGACGGAGGTGAAGGGAGCCCCGGGCCACAGCGGCTCACCGACGTCCAACGAGGCACCGGGCGCCACGATCACCCCCTCGACCTGCGGGGACGCGGCGAGCACGGCCAGCGGGCGGAGCGCCTTGTCGGTGTCGGCGACACCGGCTCGGACGGAGAGGACCAGTTCGGCGCGGGGCCCCTTGACCGGGTCGGCGAGCACCGCCGTGGGGTCCGCCATCGGCTGCGCGGACATGCCCAGGGTGGCGTAGCGGACGACGTTCCCGCCCTGGCCCCGGGCGTGGAAGCGGAGCACCTCGATACGGTCCGTGCCGAGGAAGGTGACCCCTGCGCGGGCGTCCGGTTCGCCGAGCGCGCTGCGCAACCGGGCCTCGACCAGAGGAAGAACATCAGCCATGCGGCGAGCATAGAACTCGTCAGTACGAGGCAAAGCGGGACCTTGACACAAGCGGCGGCTGGTACTCTGGGCCGGTCGCCGGGCAGCCCGCGTGAGCGCGGGGCGCAAGTCCCGTCGCTGCTTTGAACGTTCCCCTACGGGGAACCCCTCCAAACGAGGGAATGGACATCCCTTACGAGGGATCGGCCGGAGGAGGTGGGGCTGGCATGGACCGAAGTCGACCGTGCAGTACCACCCGCTCTTCCGGCCGCTGACGCCGCCGCTTCCGGACTCTCCCGGTCGTCGCCTTCCGTCAGCCGCGCGCTTTCCTGCGGAAGAGCACTTCGTCTCATGAGAACTCATGTGATCCAGCAACTCATGTGAACCAGCAGTGAAGCCCGCCACCGCGACGGTGGGGTGCTCCCCGCTTTGTGGACGCGCCAGACACGCGCAGCACGTACGGCCGCGCAGGGCCCGTACGGCACGTACGGCGACGTACGGCACGTACGGCCAGACGCAGGACGTCCTCATTCCGGGTGGTTCCACCCGTCGCCGGCGCCGTTCGCTGCGCGTAGCGAAGGAGCCTGCCATGTCGATGATCCGTGACCTGCGAGCCGCGGTCCGCCCCTCCCGTGTGCCGCCGCGCAAGGACAGCGGCGCCTACGACACCACCCGCGACCCGGCCTCCGCCTCGGCCGTGGTCGACTGCGCCGTCTACCGCGAGGGCCGCCGCGTCGTGACGGACGCCCCGCTCAGCCCGCACGAGGCGATGCGCCAGGTGCGCCGCGACGGCGGCTTCGTGTGGATGGGGCTGCACGAGCCCACCGAGGACGAGTTCGCCGGCATCGCCCGCGAGTTCGGGCTGCACCCGCTGGCCGTGGAGGACGCCGTCGTCGCCCACCAGCGGCCCAAGCTGGAGCGGTACGACGACTCCCTGTTCACCGTCTTCAAGACCGTCCACTACGTCGACCACGACGAACTGACCGCCAACAGCGAGGTCGTCGAGTCCGGCGAGGTCATGTGCTTCACCGGGCGGGACTTCGTCATCACCGTCCGGCACGGCGGCAAGGGCTCGCTGCGGGCGCTGCGCCACCGCCTCCAGGACGACCCGGAGCTGCTGCTCAAGGGCCCCTCGGCGGTGCTGCACGCCATCGCCGACCACGTCGTCGACGGCTACATCGCGGTCGCCGACGCCGTGCAGGACGACATCGACGAGGTCGAGACCGAGGTGTTCTCGCCGGGCCGCAAGGGCTCCCCGCGCGGCACCGACGCCGGCCGGATCTACCAGCTCAAGCGCGAGGTCCTGGAGTTCAAGCGGGCCGTCTCCCCGCTGCTGCGGCCCATGCAGCTGCTCAGCGAGCGGCCGATGCGGCTGGTCGACCCCGACATCCAGAAGTACTTCCGGGACGTCGCCGACCACCTCGCCCGGGTGCAGGAGCAGGTCGTCGGCTTCGACGAGCTGCTGAACTCCATCCTCCAGGCCAACCTCGCCCAGGCCTCCGTCGCGCAGAACGAGGACATGCGGAAGATCACCTCGTGGGCCGCGATCGTCGCCGTACCGACGATGGTGTGCGGGGTGTACGGCATGAACTTCGATCACATGCCCGAACTGCACTGGCGGTTCGGCTACCCGATGGTCCTCGGCGTCACCGTCGCCATCTGTTTCGGCATCCACCGCACGCTGAAGCGCAACGGCTGGCTGTGAAGTCGCCCGGATAGGCTGGGCGCATGACACGCGAGCTGCTCGACCAGGCCCTCGTCGAGGAGGCCACCAAGAAGTCCGGCCTCGTCTGGGTCGCGGGCCCCGGGAGCCCGGCCCGCGCGCTGTGGCACGTCTGGCACGAGGGCGCGGCCTGCGTCGTCGGTGACGGACCCGGCGAGCAGCCGCTGCCGTCCCTGGCCGACGGGGCCGCGGCCGAGGTGACGGTCCGCAGCAAGGACAAGGGCGGCCGGCTGGTCTCCTGGACGGCGCGGGTCGTGGAGCTGGCGGCCGGCTCCGAGGCGTGGCGGACGGCGGTCGACGAGCTGAAGGGCAAGCGGCTCAACGCCCCCGACGCCGAGACGATGCCGGAGCGCTGGGCGCGCGAGTGCCGGGTGCTGCGGCTGGAGCCGACGGGGGCGGTGGGGGCGCTGCCGGACGGGTCGCTGGCCGCGCCGCCGGCTCCCACGCCGGTGACGACGCGGGAGCCGGTCCCCGCGGGGCTGCAGCGGCTGCTGCTGAGGCGCCGCAAGCGGTAGGGGCGCGGCGGGATCAGGACGTCGGCAACTGCTTGCCGTAGTCCAGGGTGTCGTCCTTGTCCGGTTCCGTCAGGGCGAAGTCCTTGTCCCACTCCGAGAAGGTCAGCGTGCCCGCGCTGCCCGCCCGGACCAGGCGCAGCGGGTACGGCTTGCCCTCCAGGGAGACGTCGAGCGAACCGCCGTCCCCGCCGTCCCCGCTGATGCGCACGGTGCGGGTGCCGTTCCGTTCGTGCCGGCCCTCGGTCTCCACCGTGCCGTGCAGCGCCAGCAGACCGTCGAGGAGCACGTCCTTGTCCGTGAAGCCGCTGAACTTCTTGTACGAGGGGTCGCCCTGCGGCACCTTCACGTACTTGCCGGCCAGCTTCTCGGCCGCGGCGGCGTCCGCGTCACCGGTGTCGTGGCTCCAGAAGCCGGCGTCGGCCTTCAGGAAGAGCTGGTCGCCGACCCGCAGCAGCCCGAACGTCGTGCCCTCCGCGGTGACCGACCCGGTGCCCCCGTCGGACTTCAGGCGCATGTCGAGCGCGTACGTGCTGCCGCTGGTGACGACGGTGCCGTGCAGCCGCACGGTCCGGGCGGCCTCGGCGACGGTGCGGGTCTTGCGCTGGATCTGCGCGGCGGACAGCTTGCCGACCCCGTTGGTGCCGGCGTCGGGGTCCTCGCCGCCGCACCCCGTCAGTCCCGTCCCCACGGCCAGGACACACACGGCACCGGCGAGAGCGGCCCGGGGATTTCTGCGCCGGGGAGTCACAGTCACGGGTGGGGCTGCCTTTCTCACGGGAGACCGGTGCGGCGTACGGCAGCGTACCGGGGCCGGCCACGGGCGGCGGAGCCAGTCCGTCCGGACCGGCCACCAGGGCGGACGGGTTCCGGACGGGCTAGCCTGAAGGGCGTCCGAGCGGGCAATTCGGAAAAGGGACACAGCACGACGACGCAACACGCCCGCTCACGCCGGCGTGAGGAAAAGGAGCCGCGTCCATGGCAGCCGGCGCCCCCCGGATCTTCGTATCGCACCTCTCCGGTGTCGCCGTCTTCGACCCCAACGGGGACCAGGTGGGGCGGGTGCGCGACCTGGTCGTCATGCTCCGCGTCGGACGCAGACCCCCGCGCCTGCTCGGCCTGGTGGTCGAGGTCGCCACCCGCCGCCGGATCTTCCTGCCGATGACCCGGGTCACCGGCGTCCAGTCCGGCCAGGTGCTCACCACCGGCGTGCTCAACGTCCGCCGCTTCGAGCAGCGGCCCACCGAGCGCCTCGTCTTCGGTGAGCTGCTCGACCGGCGCGTCACGCTCGGCGAGACCGGCGAGGAGGTCACCGTCCTGGACCTGTCGGTGCACCAGCTGCCCGCCCGCCGCGACTGGGAGATCGACAAGGTCTTCGTCCGCCGGGGCCGGCGGGGCGGCGCCTTCCGGCGCGGCAAGGGGGAGGCGCTGACCGTGGAGTGGTCGGCGGTCACCGGGTTCTCCGCGGAGGAGCAGGGGCAGGGCGCGGAGAACCTGCTCGCCACCTTCGAGCAGCTGCGCCCCGCCGACCTGGCCAACGTCCTGCACCACCTGTCCGCCAAGCGCCGCGCCGAGGTCGCCGCCGCCCTCGACGACGACCGCCTGGCCGACGTCCTGGAGGAGCTGCCGGAGGACGACCAGATCGAGATCCTCGGCAAGCTGGCGGAGGAGCGGGCCGCCGACGTCCTGGAGGCGATGGACCCCGACGACGCCGCCGACCTGCTGGGCGAGCTGCCCGAGCAGGACAAGGAGCGGCTGCTGAGCCTGATGAAGCCCGACGACGCCGCCGACATGCGCCGGCTGATGGCGTACGAGGAGCACACGGCCGGCGGTCTGATGACGACCGAGCCGATCGTGCTGCGTCCCGACGCCACCGTCGCCGACGCCCTGGCCCGCATCCGCAACCCCGACCTGTCGCCGGCGCACGCCGCGCAGATCTACGTCTGCCGGCCGCCCGACGAGACGCCGACCGGCAAGTACCTCGGCACGGTCCACTTCCAGCGGCTGCTGCGGGACCCCCCGTACACCCTGGTCGGTTCGATCATCGACGACGATCTGCAGCCCCTGGAGCCGGACGCCGCGCTGCCCGTGGTCGCGGGGTTCTTCGCCACGTACGACATGGTGGCGGCCCCCGTGGTCGACGACTCCGGGTCGCTGCTGGGCGCGGTGACCGTCGACGACGTGCTGGACCACTTGCTGCCCGAGGACTGGCGGGAGACCGAGTACCACCTCGAAGAGGCGAACGGGACGGACGGGACGGCAGAGGCGGGAGAGGGGGTGCGTGCCGATGGCGCCGGAGCGTGAGACGCCGGTGCGGGAGCGCGCCGCCTCGGGTGCGACGGCCGCCTCGCGGCACCGCGGGCCCCGTCTCGACCAGCCGCGCGCGCCGCGCCGCCGTCTGCTGCCCGAGTACGACCCGGAGGCGTTCGGGCGGCTGTCGGAGCGGATCGCCCGCTTCCTGGGCACCGGGCGGTTCATCGTCTGGATGACGGTCGTCATCATCGTGTGGGTGGTGTGGAACGTCTCCGCCCCGGCCAACCTGCGGTTCGACGAGTACCCGTTCATCTTCCTGACGCTGATGCTGTCCCTCCAGGCCTCCTACGCCGCCCCGCTGATCCTGCTCGCGCAGAACCGGCAGGACGACCGGGACCGGGTCAACCTGGAGCAGGACCGCAAGCAGAACGAGCGGTCGATCGCCGACACCGAGTACCTGACCCGCGAGGTCGCCGCCCTGCGCATCGGTCTGGGCGAGGTCGCCACCCGGGACTGGATCCGCGGCGAGCTCCAGGAAATGATCAAGGAACTGGAGTTCCGGCGCGACGGCCACCACCCCGGGACCGACGCGAACCTGACGCTCTCGGCGGAGCGGCCGCGGGGACGTGACGCAGACGACCGCTGACGGGCTTTCCGGGGTGCGTGCCGGGCGCCGTACCATCGGTCCCATGGCTACGGAAGACGCGGTGCGCGAGGCACTGGCGACGGTGAACGACCCCGAGATCAACCGGCCCATCACGGAACTCGGGATGGTCAAGTCGGTGGAGATCGGCGCGGACGGGGCGGTCGCGGTCACCGTGTACCTGACGGTCTCCGGCTGCCCCATGCGGGACACCATCACGCAGCGCGTGACCGACGCCGTCACGCGGGTGGAGGGCGTCACGCGGGTCGACGTCACGCTGGACGTGATGAGCGACGAGCAGCGCAAGGAGCTGGCCGGCGCGCTGCGCGGCGGCCAGACCGAGCGCGAGGTCCCCTTCGCCAAGCCCGGCAGCCTGACCCGGGTCTACGCGGTGGCCTCCGGCAAGGGCGGCGTCGGCAAGTCGTCGGTGACGGTGAACCTGGCGGCGTCGATGGCGGCGGACGGCCTGAAGGTCGGCGTGGTGGACGCGGACATCTACGGCCACTCGGTGCCGCGCATGCTGGGCGCCGACGGGCGGCCCACCCAGGTCGAGAACATGATCATGCCGCCGTCGGCGAACGGCGTGAAGGTCATCTCCATCGGCATGTTCACCCCGGGCAACGCCCCGGTGGTGTGGCGCGGCCCGATGCTGCACCGCGCGCTCCAGCAGTTCCTGGCCGACGTGTACTGGGGCGACCTGGACGTGCTGCTGCTCGACCTGCCGCCGGGCACGGGCGACATCGCGATCTCCGTGGCCCAGCTGGTCCCGAACGCCGAGATCCTGGTCGTGACGACGCCCCAGCAGGCGGCGGCCGAGGTGGCCGAGCGGGCGGGTGCCATCGCCGTACAGACCCACCAGAAGATCGTCGGCGTGGTCGAGAACATGTCCGGGCTGCCCTGCCCGCACTGCGGCGAGATGGTCGACGTCTTCGGCACCGGCGGCGGCCAGCTGGTCGCCGACGGCCTGACCCGCACCACCGGCGCCTCGGTCCCGGTCCTCGGCTCCATCCCGATCGACGTCCGCCTGCGCGAGGGCGGCGACGAGGGCAAGCCGGTGGTCCTCACCGACCCGGACTCCCCGGCGGGCGCGGCCCTGCGCTCCATCGCGGGGAAGCTGGGGGGCCGCCAGCGGGGCCTTTCGGGCCTGTCGCTGGGGATCACCCCGAAGAACAAGTTCTGAGCACCGCCCCGCGGGCGCGGGCACCGCGCGGCGGGTCACGACAAAGCCGCCTCCGCCGCGCGGCGGAGGCCCGCGCGGCGAGGGGGCGCCGGAGACCACCGGCGCCCCGGGAACTCACCGGTACGCGCCGATGTCCTTCACCACGGCGAAAGCCAGCCCGTACGCGCTCATCCCCCTGCCGTACGCCCCGAGGTGCACCCCCTGCTCGGTGGAGCCGGCCAGCACCCACCCGAACTCCGACTCCCGGTAGCGGAACGGCGTGGGCACCCCGTCCACGGGAAGCGACAGCGCCGACCAGTCCTCGCCGTCGAGGTCGTCCGCCAGGACCCACGCCGTCTCGGTCTGCTGGTCCAGCCAGTCGTCCCGCAGCGAGTGGTCCATCTGCCCGGGCCAGGTGAAGGACAGCAGCCCCACCCCGGCCAGCCAGGCCGCCGAGGACACCGACGTGGCCTCCAGCATGCCCGTGCCGTCCGCGCTGCGCCGCACCGGGTTGGCGGCGACCGTCACGACGACCGCGAACTTCTCGGTGGCGTCCTTCTCGTCACCCGACACGTGCTCGTTGCGTACCGACGGTTCGTCCCCGTGCCCGATCGAACCGTGTTCCACCGCCCCGTCGGCGGCCGTGCCGACCTGCATCAGCCAGCGCGGCCCGGTGAACGCCTCGTCGAGGCCGTACCAGGGAAAGGGCGCACGCAGATAGCCGTCGACCGCGCTCGGGGCGGAAGGGGACTCCTCTCCGCCCTCCGGGGCCGGCGCCTGCGCGACTGCCCGACTCGTCGTCTCCATGTGCCCGGACGCCTCCTCGCTCTCGTCGGACCGGAACGGCCCGCCCCCCTTCGGGCGTACTCGTACGATCCGTACAACAAGTCGGCAGCATAACCACACCGGTCGGGGCGGCCGGGAAAGCGCCCGGCGCGTGGATGCCCGGACGGCGGGTTCAGGCCGCGCACCACCGCAACGGAGTATGACGGGCGACAGGCGTCAGGTGGCGTCCGCGTCGAAGGGCGGGCGCTCCTCGCGCACCGCGGTCTCCGGCTGCTTGGTCATGTCGATCCGGCCGGAGGGCGAGGAGGACGCGGTCGCGGAGCTCTCGGACTCCCGGCCCTGGACGGCGTCGGCGACCTCGGCCATCTCCTTCTTCAGGTCGAAGCCGTTGCGGATCTCCTTGAGCCCCAGGTCGTCGTTGTCCAGCTGCTTGCGGAGGAACGTCTTGGGGTTGAGGTCCTCGAACTCGAAGTCCTTGAACTCGGGGCCGAGCTCCTGCCGGATGTCCTGTTTGGCGCTCTCCGAGAACTCGCGGATCTTGCGGATCGTGCGCGTCACGTCCTGGATGACCTTGGGGAGCTTGTCCGGACCGAAGACGAGCACGGCGAGGACGACGAGCGTGACCAGCTCGAGTGGTCCTATGTCATTGAACACCTGAAGCTCCTTGGGATGTCCGGGCCGCCTCCACGGTACCCGCCCATCCCATGAGACCGGTACAGTCCCGTCCGCTCGCCGTGCGCCGGGCCGGCCGTTTTCCGCGTTGTCCGCCTCGCCGTCCGGTCCCCGTCCGAGGAACCGGGCACCGGCGAGACCTTCCTCACCGTGCCGTCGCGCTCCGGGGTGGGGGCGAGCCGGTCGCCGGGGCGGTGGGCGCGGGTCCGGACGATCGGTTCCTCACCGGAGTGGATCCGGCGGCCGTCCACGGCGGTGATCACGTCGCCCGCCTAGCGGCCGGCCTCGTCCCCGGGGCCGTCACCGTCCTGGCCGCCCTCCGGTTCCCGGGGCCGGGCCGGCTCGAGGCCGCCGTCGGGCTTTCCCTCGGCCGTGTTCTCCCCGCAGCCGGCCGCCGCACGGCCCGTCGGCCGCGCGCCGTCCCTGATTCGATCAAACCCGGTCGTCGGCGCACAGCGGCCGGTCAGGGAGCGGAGGAGAAGGAGGACGCGGCCGGTGAGGCCGAGGGGGCGGTGGACGGGGACGCGTACGGATCGGGGACGGGTGCGGTGAGCAGGCCGGGCGCGTCGGCCCCGGACGTCGTCGGCCAGGAGGACAGCGCGACCGGCGCCACGGCCTCGAAGGGACGTATGAGCGGGGACATCGCGACGGCTCCGGCCATGACGGGAGCGGTCAGGGGAGGACCACTTTGGTCGTCGGGCCCCGCCGAGGGCGCCGGCAGTCCGGGCAGCGGCGGTGCGGAGGCCGCGGTGGACGCCACCGGGGCGTCACCCGGCGCCCCCTGGCCCGCGGCCTGTCCGAACAGCGGCGCGAGCAGGCGCCGGCGCTGGGCCTCCGGGGTCGTCGACGATCCCGTGCCCTGAGTGCGGGCCGGGGTCACATTGCTGCCGGCCCCGGCGCCGCGCGCCTCCGTGGTGCTGTCGGGGATGCCGGCCGTGACGCCGCCGAGGGCGACCGCGGCCAGCGACACCGCTCCGGCGGCGACGAACGCGAACCGCAGTCCACGCGAGGCCGGCCGGTCGGACTCCTGCCGTCCGACGTCGTGGATGCGGAAGCCACGGCCCGGCGCGGAGGGCGCCAGCGCCGACGGGGTGTGCGACCGGGAGGGCGCGTAGCCGAACTCGAACGTCCCTCCCCGCCTGACCCCGAAGGCCCCGGCGGAGCCGAACCGCCCGGCCGGGTCGGAGAACCCGGACAGCGCGTCACCGCCCGCCGATGGACCGTCACCGCCGGGCAGCCCCTGGAGACGTGCCAGGAGGCTCTCGGAGGGGGCGGGGCCGGCGGCCTCGGCGAACACGTTCTTCAACCGGCGCTGCGCGTCCACTTCCGCCTTGCACTTGGCGCAGGTGGCCACGTGCGCCAGCACGCGCTCGCGCGCGTCATGACCGAGCTCGCCGTCCACCAGGGCGGAGAGTCGGTCTCCCAGATGCTGCTCTGCGAGGTGTCCCTCGGACTTCGGCCGTGAACCGCTCACGCGCTCGCGCCCCCTCCTCCCAGTGCGGGGACGCGGGCCATGAAGGAGCGGCGCTCGGCACGCGCCTGCGGCGAGCGGTGCGCGAGGGCCTTGCGCAGCTGGGAGCGGCCCCGGTGGATCCGGGAGCGGACCGTGCCGAGCTTGACGCCGAGAGTGGCGGCGATCTCCTCGTAGGACAGTCCCTCGATGTCGCACAGGACGACCGCGGCGCGGAACTCGGGCGCGAGGGTGTCCAGCGCCTGCTGGACGTCGGCGTCGAAGTGCGCGTCGTTGAAGACCTGCTGCGGGGTGGGCTCCCGGCTCGGCAGCCGCTCGGCGGCGTCGTCGCCGAGGGCGTCGAAGCGGATGCGCTGCTTGCGGCGGACCATGTCCAGGAAGAGGTTGGTCGTGATGCGGTGCAGCCAGCCCTCGAAGGTGCCCGGCGTGTAGGTGGACAGGGAGCGGAAGACGCGGACGAAGACCTCCTGGGTGAGGTCCTCGGCGTCGTGCTGGTTGCCCGTCAGGCGGTAGGCGAGCCGGTAGACCCGGCCGCTGTGCGTGCTGACGATCTCCTCCCAGGTGGGCGGAGTCCACGCCTGCCCGTCCGCGTCGGTGGAGAAGGTCGCGGTCCGGTCCTGGCCGGCGGCGCCGGCGGCGTGGCTGGGGTCAGCAGCGGTGTCGTTCACGGATTTCGGCCTGCCCGCCGATCCGAGGAAGCGCCGCAGCGCTCCCCGACGGTCCCCGGGCCCGGCCGCACCTCCCCTGTCGGCTCTGGTGGTGTCCAGTGGAGCCCCTACCATAGCCACCTCGCCCGTTAGCTCCGGATAAGCGGTTTTACGAGAATTTGATGCGAGCTGACCCGGCTCGTACGGCTGCGTCATCACTTGCTCGGCGTCCCGGTCCGTTCCCTGGTCCATCCCCTGCCCCCGTCGCAGCCCCGCCCACTCGGTCCTCTCGTCCCCCACCCCTTCAAACGACCGGTCCCATCTGCGGGTTCCCGACGCCAACGGATACAGTCACGCCGAGGCTTCGACGGGGACAGGAGAGGGTCATTACCGGCAACCGGCAGACGAGCTGGGCGCTCGCCGACGCCTATGTCGCCGAGGACGACACGCTGCTCTGGGCCCGTGACCGGGCCCACGAGGCGGGCCTGCGCTCGGTGACGCCCGGCACGGGCTCCGCGCTGCGGCTGCTCGCCGCCGCCGTGGACGCCAAGGCGGTCGCGGAGATAGGCACCGGCTGCGGTGTCTCCGGTATCCACCTGCTGCACGGCATGCGGCCGGACGGCGTGCTCACCACGGTCGACCCCGAGCCGGAGCACCAGCAGTTCGCCCGCCAGGCCTTCCGCGCCTCGGGGTTCGCCAGCAACCGGGCGCGCTTCATCCCGGGCCGGGCCCTGGACGTCCTGCCCCGCCTCGCGGACGCCGGCTACGACCTCGTCTTCTGCGACGGCGACCGGCTGGAGTACCTCGACTACCTCGCCGAATCGTTGCGTCTGCTGCGGCCGGGCGGCCTGGTCGTGTTCGAGGGCGTCTTCGCCCACGGCCGGACGGTCGACTCGGGGCCGCAGCCCACCGAGGTGCTGCGGCTGCGCGAACTGCTGCGGGCGGTGCGGGAGAGCCAGGAGCTGGTGCCCTCGCTGCTGCCGGTGGGCGAGGGCCTGCTGTGCGCGGTGAAGCGGTAGCCGCGGCTTCGCCGGGGCCACGACGACAGTCGCCCCGGTACCGCGTGCGGTACCGGGGCGACTGGACAGGTATGGTCGCTCGCGCGTCAGCCGACGACCTTCTTGAGGGCGTCGCCCAGTGCGTCGGCCTCGTCGGGGGTCAGCTCGACGACGAGCCGACCGCCGCCTTCGAGCGGAACGCGCATGACGATGCCCCGCCCCTCCTTGGTCACCTCGAGCGGGCCGTCACCCGTCCGCGGCTTCATGGCCGCCATGCTCGTTCCCCTTCCTGATACCAGTTCATCGTCCAGGCCGACGGCCCGCGAGGGCACGCGCAGCCCCGTACACGGGACACGCGACACCGGCATCGAACACATTGCTTCCAGGCCATTATCCCGCATCGCAGGACCCGATGACCAACATCGGTCGGCATCGCTTGGGCAACGCACGCGAGCAAAACCACTCAATTCAGGGACGGAACTGCGATACTGCGCGCCCGCACGCACTTCCACCGAACGAATACGAACCGGAACTCTTTGACGGAGGTCACACCTCCAGCGCCGGTGATCTCCGACATGCTGTCCCTCGGACAGGACAGGACAGGGACAGGACCGGACGACGCGGAGGGGACACGCCATGACCGACACGGTGCTCTACGAGGTGAGCGACGGACTCGCGACGATCACGCTGAACCGCCCCGGGGCGATGAACGCGCTGGACATCGAGACCAAGGCCGCCCTGCGGGACGCGGCGCGCGCCGCGGCGGACGACGGCGCCGTGCGGGCGGTGCTGCTCACCGCCGCCGGTGACCGGGCGTTCTGCGTGGGCCAGGACCTCAAGGAGCACATCGGGCTGCTGGCCGCCGACCGCGAGACCGGCTCGGGCCAGACCATGAGCACCGTGCGGGAGCACTACAACCCGATCGTGCGGGCGCTGGCCGGGGCGCCGAAGCCGGTGGTCGCCGCGGTGAACGGGGTGGCGGCGGGGGCGGGCCTCGGCTTCGCGCTCGCGGCGGACTACCGGATCGTCGCGGACACGGCGACGTTCACCACCTCGTTCGCGGGCGTGGCGCTGACCGCCGACTCCGGGGTCTCCTGGACGCTGCCCCGGGTGGTCGGCCCCGGCCGCGCCGCCGACCTGCTGCTCTTCCCGCGCACCGTCACCGCCCAGGAGGCGTACGAGCTGGGCATCGCCAACCGTCTGGTCCCGGCCGGCGAGCTGCGTGCCGAGGCCGAGAAGATTGCCCGCGCGCTGGCCGAGGGGCCGACGGTGGCGTACGCGGCGCTGAAGGAGTCGATGGCGTACGGGCTGACGCACTCCCTCGCCGAGACGCTGGAGAAGGAGGACGAGCTGCAGTCACGGGCGGGCTCCTCGCAGGACCACGGCATCGCGGTGCGGGCGTTCGTGAACAAGGAGAAGCCGCGGTACCTGGGCCGGTAGCCCGCCGCTCAGGTGCGCCGGGCCACGCAGTCCGCCAGGTGGTCGTCGACCAGTCCGCACGCCTGCATCAGGGCGTACGCCGTCGTCGGGCCGACGAAGCGCAGGCCCCGCTTCCTCAGCGCCTTGGCCAGGGCGGTCGACTCGGCCGTGACCGGCGGGACGTCGGCCGGGGACCTGGGGGCCGGGCGGCCCGCCGGGTCGGGGGCGTGGGACCAGACCAGCTCGTCCAGCTCGCCCGGGTCCCAGCCGGCCAGCACCCGCGCGTTGGCCAGGGTCGCGTCGATCTTGGCGCGGTTGCGGATGATGCCCGGGTCGGCGAGCAGCCGCTCGCGGTCCTCGTCGGTGAACCCCGCCACCGCCTCGATCCCGAACCCGGCGAAGGCGGCGCGGAAGCCGGGCCGGCGGCGCAGGATGGTGATCCAGGACAGACCGGACTGGAACGCCTCCAGGCTGAGCCGCTCGAACAGCGCGTCGTCGCCGTGGACCGGGCGGCCCCACTCCTCGTCGTGGTACGTGACGTAGTCGGCGGTGGACAGCGCCCAGGGGCAGCGCGGAGCGCCGTCCGGGCCGATCGCGGCGGCGCTCAACCGCCCTCCTCCTCGGACCGCCTCTCCAGGGGGGCCCGCTTCTCCACGGAGACGGCCTCCTCCCCGGACCGGGCCCCCGCGAGGGCGGCCTCCAGGTCGGCGATGCGGGCGTCGCGCTCGGCCAGCTCGGCGCCGAGCCGGCCGAGGGCGTCGTCGACGTCGGCCATGCGGTAGCCGCGCAGGGTGAGCGGGAAGCGCAGGCTGTCCACGTCGGCGCGGTTCACCGGCCGCTCGGCGGGCAGCGCGTCGGCCGGCCGCTCGGGCGGGGCGTCGGGCAGCGGGCCGCTCTGGCCGCCGCCGACCACGGCGAGGGTCACCGCGGCGACCACGACGGCGAGCGCGATGACGAGGAAGAGGAACATAACCACCGCTGGGGCCCCCACGGTCGATGATCTCGATGATCGGACGGAGTCGGTACGGAGTCGGTACGGAGTCGGAGTCGGTACGGACCCCGGACCGGTACGGACAGGAGTCGGGTGTGTCAGGTCGATCGTGCCATGCGAGTCTGACAGGCGGGGCCGCGGGCGGACCGCGACCGGACCGCGCACAGGGCGCGCGAAGACTCTGGGAGAAGGAGACACAGGGGATGCTCAGGCTGGGCAGGCGCGTGTTCGAGGCGCACGAGCCGGTGATCATGGCGATCGTCAACCGGACCCCCGACTCCTTCTACGACCGGGGCGCCACCTTCCACGACGAGCCGGCGCTGGCGCGCGTGGAGCGGGCCGTCGCCGAGGGGGCCGCGATCATCGACATCGGCGGGGTGAAGGCCGGTCCCGGCGACGAGGTGAGCGCCGAGGAGGAGGCGCGGCGCACGGTCGGGTTCGTCGCCCAGGTGCGCCGGCGCTTCCCGGACGTCGTGATCAGCGTCGACACCTGGCGGCACGAGGTCGGCGAGGCCGTCTGCGAGGCGGGCGCGGACCTGCTGAACGACGCGTGGGGCGGCGTGGACCCCAAGCTCGCCGAGGTCGCGGCCCGCTACGGCGCCGGCCTGGTCTGCACCCACGCCGGCGGCGCCGAGCCGCGCACCCGCCCGCACCGGGTGACGTACGACGACGTCATGGCCGACATCCTGGAGGTGACGCTGGGACTGGCCGAGCGGGCGGTGGCCCTCGGCGTGCCCCGGGAGTCGGTGCTGATCGACCCGGGGCACGACTTCGGCAAGAACACCCGGCACAGCCTGGAGGCGACCCGGCGGCTCGGTGAGATGACGCGGACCGGGTGGCCGGTGCTGGTCTCCCTGTCCAACAAGGACTTCGTCGGCGAGACCCTGGACAAGCCCGTCAAGGAGCGGCTCCTGGGCACCCTGGCGACGACGGCGGTCTCGGCCTGGCTGGGCGCGCGGGTGTACCGGGTGCACGAGGTGGCCCAGACCCGGCAGGTGCTGGACATGGTGGCGTCCATCGCCGGTCACCGGCCCCCCGCGGTGGCCCGCCGGGGGCTGGCGTAGCGGCGCGGGAGGTCAGCGCCCGGCCTCCTTGGAGACCAGCGCGACCGCCTCGTCCACGTCGTCCGTCAGGTGGAACAGCAGCAGGTCCTGCTCGGCCGCCTTGCCCTGGGCGATCAGGGTGTTCTTCAGCCAGTCGACCAGGCCGCCCCAGTACTCCGTGCCGAACAGGACGATCGGGAAGCGGGTCACCTTCTGGGTCTGGACCAGGGTGAGGGCCTCGAAAAGCTCGTCGAGGGTGCCGAGGCCGCCGGGCAGGACCACGAAGCCCTGCGCGTACTTGACGAACATCATCTTGCGCACGAAGAAGTAGCGGAAGTTGAGGCCGATGTCGACGTACGGGTTCAGGCCCTGCTCGAAGGGCAGCTCGATGCCGAGGCCGACCGAGGTGCCGCCCGCCTCGCAGGCGCCCTTGTTGGCCGCCTCCATGGCGCCGGGGCCACCGCCGGTGATCACCGCGAAGCCGGCCTCCACCAGACCGCGGCCCAGGCGGACGCCGGCCTCGTACTCCGGGGAGTCCGCAGGCGTCCGGGCGGAGCCGAAGACGCTGATGGCGGGCGGGAGTTCGGCGAGCGTGCCGAAGCCCTCGATGAACTCCGCCTGGATGCGCAGCACCCGCCAGGGGTCGGTGTGCACCCAGTCGGTGGGCGCCCGCTCGTCCAGCAGCCGCTGGTCCGTGGTGCTCGGCTTGACCTGCTCCCGCCTGCGCAGGACCGGCCCCGTGCGCTGCTCGTCCGGCGGCTGCTTCTTGCCTTCTGGGTTGCCGGTGGGCATGCGGAGCTCCCTTGCGTCGTGCCGTCGTTCCGCCTCAGCGTAGATCCACGCGGGTTACGTCCGGGGTACCTCAGCATGTCCGCCGTGCAGCGGCTCAAACCATATGGGTGATCAGGCGGTGAGCCACGCGCGCAGGCGTTCCTCACCCGCGAGGATCTTCGCCACTTCCACGCGCTCGTCGCGCTTGTGCGCCAGGTGCGGGTTGCCGGGGCCGTAGTTGACCGCGGGGACGCCGAGCGCGGAGAAACGGGAGACGTCCGTCCAGCCGTACTTCGGCTGCGGGGTGCCGCCCACCGCCTCGATGAAGGCGGCGGCGGCCGGGTGGGAGAGCCCGGGCAGGGCGGCGCCGCTGTGGTCGTCGACGACGAACTCCGCCACCCCGCAGTCCGCGAAGACCTCGCGGACGTGGGCGAGCGCCTCCTGTGGCGAACGGTCGGGGGCGTAGCGGAAGTTGACGGTGACCACGCACTCGTCGGGGATCACGTTGCCGGCCACTCCCCCGAGGATCCGGACCGCGTTGAGGCCCTCGCGGTACTCCAGGCCGTCGATCACCGGGTACCGGGGCTCGTAGGCGGCCAGCCGGGCCAGGATCGGGGCGGCGGCGTGGATGGCGTTGGACCCCATCCAGCTCCGCGCGGAGTGCGCGCGCTCGCCCGCGGTCTTCAGCAGCACCCGCAGCGTGCCCTGGCAGCCGCCCTCGACCTGCCCGTCGGACGGCTCCAGGAGCACCGCGAAGTCGCCCGCCAGCCACTCGGGGTGCGCCTCGGCCACGTGCCCCAGTCCGTTGAGGTCGGAGGCGACCTCCTCGTTGTCGTAGAAGACGAAGGTCAGGTCGCGGTTGGGGGCCGGGACGGTGGCGGCGATGCGCAGCTGCACCGCCACGCCCGCCTTCATGTCGCAGGTCCCGCAGCCCCACAGCACCCCGTCCTCGTCCAGCCGCGAGGGCACGTTGTCCGCGATCGGCACCGTGTCGATGTGCCCGGCGAGGATCACCCGCTCCCCGCGCCCGAGGTCCGTGCGGGCCACGACGTTGTTGCCGTGCCGGTCGACCGTCAGGTGCGGCAGGGCGCGCAGGGCGTCCTCGATCGCGTCGGCGAGCGGCTTCTCGGAGCCGCTGACGGAGGGGAGGTCGACCAGCCGGGCGGTCAGCTCGGCGGCGTTCAGCGAGAGGTCAAGCGGGGTGTCGGCCATGACACCGACCCTAACCCCTGCCCTTGGGGGCACACCTCGTGCCTGACCGGGCACCGGCCGTGCCCTCCAGTACCTTGTTCCCCGTGCCACCGCCGCCCCTCACCAGCAAGCGCCGCGGCCGTCTGCTCCGTTTCGGCGCGGCCCTGACGGTGCTGGCCGCGCTCGCCGGGTACCTCGTGGCGCAGTACCTCACCGCGGGCACCGGCGCGATGGGCTGCGCCGTCGTCTCCGCGGCGGACGGCGACGAGGAGTACGGGTTCACACCGGAGCAGGCGGTGAACGCGGCGACCGTCACGGCCGTGGGCACCGCGCGCGGCCTGCCCGAAAGGGCGGTGACCATCGCCCTGGCGACCGCGCTCCAGGAGTCGGCGCTGCACAACGTCCGCCACGGCGACCGGGACTCCCTCGGGCTGTTCCAGCAGCGGCCCTCCCAGGGCTGGGGCACCCCGGCCCGGATCATGGACCCGACGTACGCGGCGGGGAGGTTCTACGACCGTCTGGTCGAGGTGCCCGGCTACACGCGGCTGCCGCTGACCGTCGCCGCCCAGCGGGTGCAGCGCAGCGGCTTCCCGAAGGCGTACGCCAGGCACGAGCCGTACGCCGCGCTGCTCGCCGCCGCCCTGACCGGGCGGTCCGCGGCCACGCTGACCTGCGCGGGACGTCCGGGCGCGGTCCGGGCCGGCGGTCCGCGGGCGGTACGGGCGGCGCTGGTGCGGGACTTCGGGCGGGCGGTGCTGCGGCCGGCCGACGCGGCGGCGGACGCCTCGCCGGCGGCCCCGTCCGCGCGGTCCGCCCGCGCCGCGCAGGGCGCGGGAACCGCACGGCGGGCGCCGGCGGCGGGCGGTGCCGACGGACGGACCGTGACGCTGCCGGTGGCCGCCGGGGCGGGCCCGGAGACCGGGCGGAGCGCCCGGCACCGCGGCTGGCAGCTGGCGCACTGGGCGGTGGCCAACGCCTCGGCGCTGCACATCGAGCGGGTGGTGTACGCGGGGCGCGAGTGGCGCGCGGGGGCGGCCTGGAACACCGTCGGCCGGTGGCGGGCGCTGGCGGCGGCCGGGGCCCGGGGCGCGGAGCGGAGCACCGGGTCGGTCCGGATCGTGACCGCGCGGTAGACCCGGCCGACCGTGCGAGTCCTCACCCGGGCGGATTATTCGGACGGCGTCCGGGCGACAACGCGGGCACCTTTCCCCTCGGTCACCGGCCGGACGCCGAAACCCTTGGGAACACAGGGCTGCGAGGCATTCGGCGGACTTTCCGGCCGGGCCCTTTCGCCCCTTTTCCTCCGCACTCGACAATACGACTCATTGCCAACTCTTTGCGTTGTGCTGCCGCAACCTTCGCGGCCTTCGAGCGGTAGTCACTGCGTCCGAGAGGACCCCACCACTGTTGACCTTCCGTCGAAGGAGCATCATGTCCCTCCCCCTGACCCGCCGGATCGCCCGTGCCGCGCTGCTCGTCGCCGCGGGAGCGGCTGCCGGGGTCGGTGCGGCCGGCTCCGCCAGCGCGGCCCCGGAGCTGCCCGCCGCCCCGAACCTGAGCGGGCTGAGCGCCCTGGACGGCGCGAACGTCGGCAACACCGTGGACTCCGCCGCCCAGAAGGTCACCAAGACCGCGGGCGAGTCCGGCGGCAAGGCCGTGCGGAAGAGCGTGCCGGCCGCGGGCAAGACCGGTGGCTCGGTCGTCAAGAAGGCCACGCCGGCCGCGCAGAAGGCCGCCGGGGACACGGCCGGCTCCACCGGGGACCTCGTCGGCGAGACCGCTCGCACCCTGCCGGCCCCTTCCGTCGGCAAGGGCCTGCCGCTGGGCGGCTGACACCCCGTTCGCGTCACGACGGCGGGGTCCGGGGGAACGCTCTCCCGGACCCCGCCGTCGCCGTTGCCGGCCGCTGTGCGCGTTGTCCGCCGTCGCCCGTCGGGGCCGTCAGGACAGCCGTTCCACCGCCGCGCGGACCCGTTCGTCCGTCGCCGTCAGGGCGACGCGTACGAAACGGTCGCCCGCCGGGCCGTAGAAGTCGCCCGGGGCGACCAGGATGCCCCGCGCCGCCAGGTGGGAGACGGTCTCCCAGCAGGACTCGTCGCGCGTGGCCCACAGGTAGAGACTGGCTTCGCTGTGCTCGATGCGGAAGCCGTGGCCGAGCAGCGCCTCGCGCAGGGCGGTGCGGCGGGCGGCGTACCGCTCGCGCTGGACGCGGACGTGCTCGTCGTCGCCGAGGGCGGCCACCACGGCCGCCTGGGTCGGCGCGGACGTCATCATGCCGCCGTGCTTGCGGATCTCCAGGAGCGGGCCGAGGACGGCCGGGTCGCCGGCGAGGAAGGCGGCCCGGTAGCCGGCCAGGTTGGAGCGCTTGGACAGCGAGTGCACCGCCACCAGACCGTCGTACGAACCGCCGTTGACGTCCGGGTGCAGGACCGAGACCGGGTCGGCCTCCCAGCCCAGCTCCAGGTAGCACTCGTCGGAGACGACCAGCACGCCGTGCTCGCGGGCCCAGGCGACGATCCGGGTCAGCTCGGCCTTGGAGAGGACCTTCCCCGTCGGGTTGGACGGGGAGTTGAGCCACAGCAGCCGCAGGCCCGCCGGGTCCAGCTCGGTGGGGTCGTCGTAGGCGACGTACCCGGCGCGGGCCAGCCGGGCGCCGACCTCGTACGTCGGGTAGGCCAGGCGGGGGAAGGCCACCGTGTCGCCGGGGCCGAGGCCCAGCTGGGTGGGGAGCCAGGCGACGAGTTCCTTGGAGCCGACGACCGGCAGGACGTGGCGGTGGGTGACGTCCCGGGCGCCGAGCCGGCGCTCCACCCAGCCGGTGATCGCGTCGCGCAGGGCCGGGGTGCCCCAGACCGTCGGGTAGCCCGGGGAGTCGGCCGCGTCGACCAGAGCCTTCTGGATCAGCTCGGGGACCGGGTCGACCGGGGTGCCGACGGACAGGTCGACGATGCCGTCCGGGTGCGCGGCGGCCGTCTCGCGGTAGGGCTCCAGCTTGTCCCAGGGGAAGACGGGCAGGCGGTCGCGCGGCGACTCCCCGTGAGGGGGGCGGCGGGCGGCGGGCGGCGGGTCGGAGACTGCGGACACGGTTCTTGGCTCACTTTCGTCGGTACGGCAAACGCCTCGGTCCCGTCCGGCGCCGATCGGGGGCGATCAGGCCGTACGGGACCGAGGCGGCGCGGGTGTGCGGACCCCCGCTACTGGTTCTGCGGCGGCAGCGCGGCGACGAAGGGGTGGTCGCGCTCGATCAGACCCAGCTTGCTGGCGCCGCCGGGCGAGCCGAGCTCGTCGAAGAACTCGACGTTCGCCTTGTAGTAGTCCTTCCACTCCTCGGGAGTGTCGTCCTCGTAGAAGATCGCCTCGACCGGGCAGACCGGCTCACAGGCACCACAGTCGACGCATTCGTCCGGGTGGATGTACAAGGACCGCTGGCCCTCGTAGATGCAGTCGACCGGGCACTCCTCGATACACGCCTTGTCCTTGACGTCGACACAAGGCTGCGCGATGACGTAGGTCACGCTGTCGTTCCTCCTCGATACGGGCGCTGGCGGGCCTCCTCAGGCTCCGCCGCCTGGCGCGCGGGAGCGCGGCGTCGTCGATGCCCGCCTCTAGTATCTCCGTTCTTGGGCATGATCCGAACAGGAGGGGTGAACCGACCCGTGGAAATCTCCGGCGCTGGGCGTCTGAAGGTCCGTATCACCGCCGCTGACGTGGGAAAACGCGTTTCGGTGCGGCGGTGGGCGGAGGGCGACGCGCCGGGTGGGAGGTTCACCGACACGGTCGGCGTTCTCACATCCTGGGACGATGGCGTGCTGCTGATCACACGCAAGAGCGGCGAGACCGTCCGGATCGGTGAATCCTCGCTGGTCGCGGGCAAAGTGGTGCCTTCCGCCCCGGCCCGCCGCCGGGGTCCGGCCGCCTCCTGGGAGGAGCTGGCGCGGGTCGCCTCCCGGGGCTGGCGGCCGGTGGAGAGCGAGCGTCTCGGCGACTGGGAGCTGCGGGCCGCGGTCGATCCGGTGCCGCGCGGAGCGCGTGCGCGGGGGGCGGCGGCCGGGCGGCGGGCGGGCTTCACGCGGCGGGCCAACTCGGTGCTTCCGCTGGGCGGTCCGGGCCTCCCGCTCGACGACGCGCTGACCGCCGTACGGCGCTGGTACGGCGAGCGCGGCCTGCCCGCGTACGTCCAGACCGCCACCGGGGCCGAGGGCACGCAGGAGGCGCTGTGCGCGGAGCTGGCGGAGCGGGGCTGGACGCGGGAGGTCAGCGCCGAGCTGTGGACCGGGAGCCTGGCGCCGGTCGCCGACCGGGCCGAGGGCGCGGGGGTCACCCTGTCCCGGACGGCGGACGAGGCGTGGCTGGCGCGCTACCAGCGCAAAGGCATGAGCGAGGTCGCGCTCAAGGTGCTGGGCGCGGGGCCGTCGGTGTGGTTCGCGACCGTGCCCGGCACCGAGGAGGGCGGGGCGCCGGCCGCGATCGGGCGGTGTGTCGTGGACGGGCGCTGGGCCGGGTTCGCGGCCGTCGAGGTGGACCCCGCGCTACGGCGCCGGGGGCTGGCCCGCGAGGTGATGGCCGCGCTGGCCCGGCGGGCGCTGGCGGAGGGCGCGTCGGCGGCCTGGCTGCAGGTCGAGACGGACAACGCCGGTGCCCGGGCGCTGTACGGCGGACTGGGCTTCGCCGCGCACCACGCCTACCACCACTACCGGGCCCCGGACGGCTCCTGAGCGGAGCGCCGGCGGAACCGGACCGGTGACCGATCGCTGCGAGAGGGCATCCCCCAGCCATGTATTCCCCCGTCCCCCGTCCCCCGTCCCCCGAACGCTCCGCCGGCCTGCGGCGCCGGTTCGCCCAGGAGGTCCGGTCCGAGCGGCCCGACCTGGCCACGCTGTGCCTGCTGGTGGGCGCGGTGGCGGACGGCTCCCTGGACGAGGCGGGCGTCGACGCCGCGCAGCTGGAACTGGACCGGCTGGCGGGTCGGCTCCCGTTCCGGCCCGGCGGGCCGCGCGCCTGGGCGGTCGCGCTGCGCGAGCTGCTCGGCGAGGGCCACGGGTTCCGGGGCTCGGCCGCGGACTACCGGCGGCTGGACTCGTCGCTGCTGCACCGGGTGCTGGCGCGGCGGCGGGGGCTGCCGATCCTGCTGTCGGTGGTGTGGATCGAGGTGGCGCGGCGGGCGGGGGCGCCGGTGTACGGGGTGGCGCTGCCGGGGCACTTCGTGGTCGGGTTCGGGGCGGGGGCCGGGGCGGATTCCCCGCCGGGCGCCGGGGCGGATTCCTCGCCGGGTTCCTGGCCGGGTTCCTGGCCGGGGGCGGAGCAGGTGCTCGCCGATCCGTTCGACGGGGGTCGGCTGCTGTCCGGGAGGGACGCGGAGCTGCTGGTGACCGGGGCGACGGGGGCGCCGTCGCGGCCGTCGGCGCTGGGGCCGGCCGATCCGCTCGACGTGGTGCTGCGCATCCTGAACAACGTCCGGGCGTGGGCGGCGGCGCGGCCCGAGCGGTCGGATGTGGCGCTGTGGGCGGTGGAGCTGTCGCTGCTGCTGCCGTCGCATCCCGCCCGGCTGCGGTACGAGCGGGCGCGGCTGCTGGTGGGGCGGGGGGACTTCCTGGCGGGGGCCGCGGAGCTGGAGGCCTACGCGGAAATCGTGGAGGCGGTGGACCCGGCCGCCGGGGAGCGGGTGCGAGGCGAGGCGTCGGCGGCCCGGGCCAGGCTGAACTAGCGGCTCGGGCCGGTGACGGCCCCGCGCTCCGTCCGGGGGCGCCCGGTGGGCGCCCCCGGACGGGTCAGCTCGGGTCGGTGTCGATGACCGCGACCCGGTCGGTCTCGCTCAGCAGGGCCTGGCGCAGGGCGCCGTAGACGTCCTCGGGGGTGACCGCGGTCTTCTCGCCGTTGGCGCGGGTGATCAGGACGCCATCGAAGGTCTGGCCGTAGAGCTCCTCGAGCGCGTCCAGGTCGGGCTTGTCGACCAGCTTGCCGTTGACGGCCGTGACCCGGAGGAACTTCCACAGCGAGTTCTGCGGGCTCATCTCGATGGTGTGCGCCGCGTCGGTCTGCACGACCACGTTGGCCGACATGGCCGGTTCGGCGAACTCCTTCATCTCCCGGTCGACCTCGGCCTTGGTGACCTCGGGCTGCCTGGCGGTGGTGGGGACCTCCACGGTGGCGGAGGAGCCGGTCTCGACCTGGGTGCGGTACGCCTGTGTGACGGCGTCGGCCGACTTGTCCGCGTCGATGCCCTGACCCGCCTTCGGGTACACGGCCACGGCCTTGCCGGACTTGAACTCGATCGTGCCCTCGGTCATGGAGCCGGAGCCGCCGGCCGCCTCTTCCAGGGCGGCGTGCAGCTTCTCCTCGTCGACCGGCATCACGGGGTCGACGACCCGGTGGTTGCCGAAGAGCGCGGCGATCACGGAGACCGGGTTGTAGTCGCTCCGGGCGGCGATGTCGACCGTGGCCTGCGTGTCGAACTGGAGCCCCGCCTGGCCCGGCTTGAGCGCGACGGACTCACCGTCGACGGTGAGCTTCAGCTCCTTGTCCACCCGCTTCTCGAAGGTGGCGTCGAGCTTCTCGACGGCGTCGTCCCGGGTGCTGCCGCCGATGTCGACGCCGAGCACGGTGGTGCCCTTGGGGACGTCGGAGTGGTTCATCAGCAGCCCGGCGCCGTAGACGAGACCGCCGACGACGATCACGGCGCCGACGAGCAGGGGGAGCTTCCCGCGGCCCTTCCTCTTGGCCGGCGCGGGCTTGGCGGCGGCCGGTGCCGCGGCGGGCTCCAAACGCGCCGGGGACGTCCGCGCCGACGGTCCGCCGGCGGGGGCACCGCCCTGGAACGGTACGGAGCTGTCGCCGGGCACGACCGGGATGCCGCTGGTGACGGTGTTGCCGGAGACGTTGTCCCGGTCGCCGAAGGGGGCGCCGCCCGGGGGTCCGGGGACCGGCGTCTGCGGGGTGAGGACCGCCGTGTCGTCACTCAGTCCGGCGCCGGGGGTGCGGGGGGCGGCGGGGGCGGTGTCGGGGGCGGTGCCGGTGTCCGGGGCCGCGTGGGCGTGCGGGCCGGCCGTCACGCCCAGACCGCCCATGATGCCGCCGACGCCCGTCGGCCGGGAGCCGCCGCCCGGTACGCCGGGGGTGCCGGGGCCGGCGGGGGTACCGGGGCCGGCGTGGGAGCCCGGGCCGGCGTGGGTGCCGGGGCCGCCGAAACCGTCCGGTCCGCCCGGACCGCTCCGCCCGCCCGGTCCGGCCGTGTCCGTCGGCGGCGTCAGGAGTCCGTCGCCGGTCACCGGGCCGCCCGTCGGGCCCGCGGGGCCGCCCGGCGCGTCGAAGCCGCCGGACGTCCGGTCACCGGAACCGGGCTCGGAGAAGAACGGCAGGTCGTCGCGGCGCGGCTCCGGTCCGGCGCCCGGCCGGGAACCGTCGCCCAGGGGACCGATGGCCAGCGCCTCGGTCACGTCGAAGGAACCGGTACCGCCGCCGTGTCCGGGCGCGACGGGCCCGCCGGTCGCCCCGGCGCCGCCCGTGGCGGACGAGCGGGAGCCGCCCGGCGCGCTCGTGGAACCGGCCACGCCACCGGGCCGTCCGCCACCGGCACCCGCCGCCCCGGTGCCCGCGGCAGCGGCGCCCGCGCCCGGACCACCGGGCAGACCCGCTCCCTTGGTGGCGCCGCCGCCCTGGCCGCCCTTGGCCGCCGGGGACTTGCGGGGCGCGAACCAGTCACTGGTCGGCTTCTGCGCACCGGACCCGCCGGACCCGGCGGCCCCTACGGGACCGCCGGGCCCCACCGGTCCGGAGGACCCGCCGGGCCGGGCGGGCTCGACGGGGGCCTCGACGGTCCGCGTGGGGGCGTCCGGTGCCGGAGCCTCGGCCTCCGGCTCGCCCGTGCCGTCCTCGGCGCCACTGACCGGCTTGCGCATCACCACGGGCGGGATCGGCCGCGACCCGGGGATGTTGATCCGGACCCGGGTGGTCAGCGTCGTCTCGGTCTTGCGCTCGTCCGGCCGCGCGGCCGGACGTCCCGTGTCCGCGCCGGCGTCGGGCCCCGTCGGCGTCCCGTAGGGCGGCGTGCCCGACGGGTACGCGGCCGAGCCGCGCCCGTGGGGTCCGGAGGACGGAGTGTCAGTTTCACGACTCAAGGCAGGTTCTCCCGGTTGGCTCCGCCGCCCGGCGCGCCTTCACAGCGGGCGGCTCGGCGGCGCGCACCACCATACTGGCCGCTGTTCACGCGCATCCCGAGACCACCGGGGAAACCCACACCGGACCCGCACCCGCGCGCGGCGGCGAAGTAGTACGTCACTTGCCAAGTCGGACGGCGCCGCCGTCCGGTTGCCGCACGGGGGCGAGGGTGGCGCAGATCACAGCCACGGCGATGCCCCCGAGCAGGAAGAGGTACGAGCCGCTTCCCGCGGCGAAGACGAAGTCGCCCTCCGGTCTGCTGGCGGTGAGGAACATGACCGCGACCGCCCAGCCGGCGGCGGGCGCGACGGCCCCGCCCCGGCGGCCCACGGCACGGGCGGCGCCCACGCAGAGCCCGGCCTCGGCGGCGAGGGCGAGCAGCAGCCCGCCCGGGAACCACGCGGGCTGCACCAGCGCCCCGGCCATCCCGGTCAGCGCGCCGAGCACGAGGAGCCCCAGGTGGAGGGCGGCGGTCCCGAGGGACGGCGGGCGCAGCGGCTGGGCGAGCGGGGAGACCTGCCCGGTCGCCGCGTTCCGGTCGCTCACGACGCCTCCTCGGTCCCCGCGAACAGGTCGCTCGCGCGCCCGTCCGGCACGGTGGCGCCCACCAGCTCGTAGTACTCGGTGGTGAACAGCGGCTGGGCCAGCGCGTTGGAGAGGGCGAAGTACGGTCCGGCGACCTCGATCTGTGTGGCGTGCGCCCGCATGGCCGCGGCCTTGGCGGCGGCGTACGGGGTGCCGTCGGCGACGATCTCGGCGCCGATCCGCTCCTCCCCGACGACGCCCGGTACGTCGTCGACGGCGGCGGCCCGGTCGAAGGGGAGGCCGGGCAGTTCCTCACCGAGCCGCGCGAAGGCGGCCTCGGCGGCCGGGCGCGGGACGCGGTTCCAGTAGATCCTGGCGATGCCGCAGCCGGCCTCGGCGGCCAGTTCGGCGGCGCGCATGGCGACGCGGTGGGCCTGGATGTGGTCGGGGTGCCCGTAGCCGCCGTCCGGGTCGTAGGTGACGAGGACCTGCGGGCGTACCTCCCGGACGACCTCGACCAACAGCGCGGCGGCCTCGTCGACGTCCGCCTGCCAGAAGCAGCCGGGGTCGTCGTTGTCGGGCAGCCCCATCATCCCGGAGTCCGCGTACCGGCCCGGTCCGCCGAGCAGCCGGACGTCCGTCACGCCGAGCGCGCCCATCGCGGCCCGCAGCTCACCGAGCCGGTGCTGCCCGAGGGCGGCCCCGCTCAGGTGCGCCAGCTCGGGCGGGATGACCTCGCCCCGCTCCCCGAGCGTGCAGGTCACCAAGGTCACGTGGGCGCCCTCGGCCGCGTACTTGGCCATGGTGGCGCCGTTGTTGATCGACTCGTCGTCCGGGTGGGCGTGCACCAGCAGCAGACGCCGGGAGGGCAGTTCCGTCATGGGCTCCACCCTACGAGGGGTTTTCCACAGGCCGGGACGCGGCGCGGGCTTCTCCCTCTACCTTGATGCGTGACAGATCCGACACGGACGGTGACCGGAGGGGTGGATGTCGGAGGACGACGAGGCGAGCTGGGCGGTCGACCCGGACGACGAGTGGGGCATGGCCGTCATCGCGACGGTCGGACGCCAGTTGAAGCTGCGGCGCGAGGCGGCGGGGATGCGGGCGTGCGACTTCGCGGCGGAGATGGGGTACGGGGAGGACCTGGTCTACAAGGTGGAGGGCGGGAAGCGGATCCCCCGGCCCGGCTATCTGGAGAAGGCGGACCGGGTACTGGACGCGGGCGGACTGGTCGCCGCGATGCGGCAGGACGTGGCCAAGGTGCGGTACCCGAAGAACGTAAGGGACTTGGCCAAGCGGGAGGAGAAGGCGGTCGAGCTTCTGCTCTACGACCCCCTCCACGTCCACGGCCTCCTTCAGACGCCGGGGTACGCGCGTGCACTGTTCCGCATGCGGCGGCCGATGTACGCGGCGGAGGAGATGGAGCGAGGAGTGGCGGCGCGCATGGCCCGGAAGTCGGTCTTCGAGCGGGACCCCGCACCCGACTTCAGCTTCGTGCAGGACGAGTGGGCCCTTCGGCGGCCGCTCGGCGGCAAGGAGGTGCTGCGCGGGCAACTCGAACACCTCCTGGAGGTCGGACGGTTGCCTACCGTGGAGATCCAGGTCATGCCGATGGACCGCGAAGAGCACGCCGGGGTGGACGGCGGCATCGAGGTCATGAAGTTCGAGGACGGCACATCGGTGGGCCGCTCGCCAGGGTTCAGCCACGGCCGCCCCGTCTGCGAGCCCAAACAGCTCCGTATCCTTGAGCTGCGCTTTGGAATCATCCGCGGGCAGGCTCTCACGCCGCGTGAGTCGGCCGCCTTCATCGAAGACCTGCTGGGGGAGACATGACCCGCACCACCGCATCCGACCTCGCGTGGTTCAAGAGCAGCTACAGCAGCGGCGCCGAGACGGACTCCTGCGTCGAGATAGCCACCGCCCCCCACACCGTCCACGTACGCGACTCCAAGCACCGCCCCGCCACCGGCCCCCGCCTCGCCCTCGCGCTGCGGGCGTGGGGCGCCTTCGTGGCCGGGCTTCGCGACTGAGCCGTCACGGCGACGGCCGCGCCGAAGCCCGGGAGGACGAGCGCGCCGGCCGGCGGGAAGCGGACCGGCTCGGTCATGGGCCGGCGCAGACATCAGCGGACTCACGGGAGGTGTGCCGCGTTCCGTGATCGCCGCGGAACACGGGCCCGGCCGGATGCCCCGGGTCGCGGCGGCCACCTCCGCTCGGCCCGCATCCAGTTGCGCAGCGTCTTCCGGCTGGCCCCCGGGTCCCTACCGCCGCCCTCGAAGGCAGGGCTCGTGTCCAACTGGTACAGCGCGACCGCGTCCGCATCGAACTGGGGCGAGCAGACCTTCGTCACTATGTGAATCGCCCCTCACCCGGCCCCTGCCAGGGTCGGGATCGGAGGCGCCCACCACTCGGGGGAAGGTCTCGCTATCGCCTGGGGCCTGTTCCCCTCCCTTGCTGCTGACCGAAGCCAGCGGATGTGCCTGGGGTCGTTGCCGAGGAGTTGCCTTGCCTGGTGCCGCCCTGGTCCTGCGACCCCTGCCCCAGCGCGGCGAACCGGGCGCGCTGGGCTGCCGCGGCATTCGGCGCGTCTGCGATCATCTGCTCGACGGAAGGGAGCCCGCGCTGCTCGGTTCCCATGGCAGCGACGCGCGGATCAGCCGCAGGCTGCTGGCCCTGCTGCCCCTGTCCCAGCGCGGCGAACCGGGCCTGCTGGGCTGCCGCGGCGCGCGGCGCGTCTGCGATCATCTGCCCGACGGAAGGGAGCCCGCGGGGGGGCTGCTCGGTTCCCATGGCAGCGATGCGCGGATCAGCCGCAGGCGCGGCTACTGGACGATTGTGGTGGCTCTGGGTGTTTTGCGCTTCGGCAAGACCGGATTTGACCAACCATTTGCCATCATTTCCCATCTCCACCCGGAAGCCGCCCACGTCTCGCAACGCGATCGCCGTCAGCGGCCCCACCCCACGTTCGTCCCTCATGACGTTCTGCAGATACACGCGGAAACCCCGTTCCCGTCCCTCTGCGTTCCCCCGTTGCGCCGGCCTCACCCCCCTCTCTCCCGCTCCCGGGCCGCCGTCACCGTAATACGAACGCGCCTCGTTTGCCCTTCTCTGGTCTTCTTCGAGTGGTACTGACTGCATTCACAGCTCCTTCATCGGTCCCTGGTGGCAGTCGTCCGGCTGCTTCGGCGTGCTCAGCGCACCGTCCCTGGCAACGGGCGGCCGTCCAAAGCGGTTCACTGGCGCGGGCTTGAGCCGTGCAAGCGTCTCTTCGAACCGTTCCGGGGTCGGCGGAGACTCGGTTCCGTGAAAGGTTCGAGGCATGACAAGCCCCTCCTCTCTCCCTGAGCCGCGCGGACGAGCGTCCCGCGGGGTCGCCGAGGTCCTCGGCGGTCAAGCGGAACGAGATCGGCTCCGGGCAGCGGCCGGGCGCGACGCCGGAGGAAACCACGGCGATGCGGGCGCGGAGGGAGGAGGACACCGAACTGTCGCGCGCCAACGGCATCCTGAAGGCTGCGGCGTCTTCCCTCGTGGCCGGGCTCGACCGGTCTCACACACGCTCGCAGCGTTCATCGACGAGCACCGGGACGGCTTCGGCGGTGTCGGGCCGTTCCGCCAAGTGCTCATCGGGCAGGACCGCACGACCGCCCTTCGCCTACCGCGCGGCGAAGAAGCGCGCCGAGGACCACGAGACCGACTTCCGCGTCCACGGCACCAGGAGAAGGTCTGGCGTGAGCCGCACCGGCAGGGCCGCCCGGTGGCGCGGTGCACCGTCGTACGCCTCATGCGGGAACCCGGTGTCAGCGGCGCCGTCCGGCCACCGGACCTGCTGGACCACGAGTCCGTCGCGCCGGCTCCCCACCGCTGCCGGGACGCCGACTTCACCTACTCAGAAACCGGCCGGGAGGGGGCCATGCCGCCTTCGTCGCCGATACGGCACCCGTACGGGTCGGCGAAGGCTATGATCGGCGCCCACGTGGGGCCGTCACTGTCGCGCACGCGGGCACCGCACCGCCGCACCTGTACGGCGCCGCGCAGGACGAGCCGCAGGAGCAGGGCTCCGGACGCACCGCGCGGCAGGGTTTCCAGCAGGCCGTCCGGCGCACCCGGCCTTCCCCGTCTCCGGCGCGCTCGTGCGTTCCGGGGACGGGGACGCGGTGACGTACCGGTCGGTCGTGGTGAGGGACGGGGACGGGGTCAGAAGCTGATACTGCCGATCATGCCGGCGATGTTCGAGGTCAGTTCGCTGATCGTGGGGGCGATCGTGGAGGAGGCGAGGTAGAAACCCAAGAGCATGCAGACAACCGCATGCCCCGCCTTCAGTCCGGACTTCCTGATCAGCAGGAAGACGATGATCGCCAGCAGCACCACCGCCGAAATCGAGAGTGCCACGGCGGCTCACCTCCAAAGAACCCAGGGACATGGGGGGATCGAACAGTCGGGACGTCGGCACGGAACCATGGGGCAGGTAAATCCGCACAGTGGGCAGCAGGTTGATACCCACTGTGCGCTAGTGATCATAACTATCCGTACGCGCGCATCGGGTGGCGCACAGCCGCACAAGGGGGCGCATGGCCAATATGGTCAGGGCATGACGACCGAGCCTGTCTCCTTCCCCAAACGGCACGCCCGCACCCAGCGGTTCACCCTCGGCGCGCCGCGTTCGTTCACCGTGGCGCCCGACGGTTCGCGTGTCGCGTTCCTCCGCTCCGCGTCCGGCACGGACCGGGTGAACGCGCTGTGGGTGCTCGACCCCGCGAGCGGCGAGGAGCGCCTGGCGGCCGACCCGCGCGTCCTGCTGGGCGGCGCCGAGGAGCACCTCCCGCCCGAGGAGCGCGCCCGCCGCGAACGCAGCCGCGAGGGCGGCTCCGGCATCGTCGGCTACGCTACCGACGCCGCCGTCGAGTTGGCCTCTTTTGCCTTGTCAGGGCGGCTTTTCACGGCCGAGCTGCGGGCCGGTACGGCACGTGAACTGCCCGTCGCCGCACCGGTGGTCGACCCCCGCCCCTCCCCCGACGGGCGGCACGTCGCCTATGTCGCCCGCGGCGCCCTGCGGGTCACCGGCGCCGAGGGCGGCGACGACCGGGCGCTGGCCGAGCCGGAGGCAAAGGGCGTCTCCTACGGTCTGGCGGAGTTCGTCGCGGCCGAGGAGATGGGCCGGGCCAGGGGTTTCTGGTGGGGTCCGGACTCGGACCGGCTGCTGGTCGCGCGCGTGGACGACACGCCGGTACAGCGGTGGTGGATCTCCGATCCGGCCCACCCGGACCGTGACCCACACCACGTCCCGTACCCGGCGGCCGGCACCCCCAACGCGGAGGTCCGGCTCTTCGCGATCGGCCTCGACGGTACCCGCGCGGAGGTCGGCTGGGACCGTCGGCGCTACCCGTATCTGGCGCGAGTGCACTGGTCAGCGGCGGGTGCCCCGCTGCTGCTCGTACAAGCGCGCGACCAGCGCAGTCAGCTCTGTCTGGCCGTGGACCCGGAGTCGGGGAAGACCCGCATGGTGCACGCCGATGAAGATCGAATTTGGCTGGAACTTTTCCCCGGGGTGCCCTGCTGGAGCCCGTCCGGACAGCTGGTCCGGATCGCCGACGAGGGCGGCGCCCGGGTCCTGGTGGTGGGGGAACGCCCGCTGACGGGAGCCCAGCTGCACGTGCGGGCCGTGCTGGACGTGTCCGACGAGGACGTGCTGGTCTCGGCGTCGGCCGGGGCCGAGGCGGCCGAGCCGGAGACCGGCGAGGTGCACGTCTACCGGGTGAACGAGCTGGGCGTGGAGCGCGTCTCCGCCGTCCCCGGCGTGCACTCGGCCGTGCGCGCCGGGGACACGGCCGTCCTGGTCTCCGCGACCCTCGACCGGCCGGGGAGCCGGGCGCAGGTCCTCCGGGGCGGAAAACCGACGGTCACTGTCACCTCTTATGCCGAAGATCCCGGTCTGTTCCCGCGCGTGACGCTCACTCTGGGGGGCGCACGCCGCGTACCGTGCGCCGTGCTTATGCCAACGGACTACCACGGTGACACCTCCCTCCCCGTCCTCCTCGACCCCTACGGTGGTCCGCACGGTCAGCGGGTGGTGGCCGCCCACAACGCCCACCTCACCTCCCAGTGGTTCGCGGACCAGGGCTTCGCGGTGGTGGTCGCCGACGGACGCGGCACCCCGGGGCACTCGCCCGCCTGGGAGAAGGCCGTCAAGGACGACCTCGCCGCGGTCGTCCTCCAGGACCAGGTCGACACGCTGCACGCCCTCGCCGCCGACTTCCCGCTCGACCTCGGCCGGGTCGCCATCCGCGGCTGGTCCTTCGGCGGCTACCTCGCCGCCCTCGCGGCCCTGCGCCGCCCGGACGTCTTCCACGCGGCGGTGGTCGGCGCCCCGGTCACCGACCTGCGCCTCTACGACACCCACTACCAGGAGCGCTACCTCGGGGACCCGAACGAACGGCCGGAGGTCTACCGGCGCAACTCGCTGATCGACGACGCGGGCCTGGTCGACGCGGCCGGGCCGCACCGCCCGATGATGATCATCCACGGGCTGGCGGACGACAACGTGGTGGTCGCCCACTCCCTGCGGCTGTCCTCGGCCCTGCTGGCGGCCGGCCGCCCGCACGAGGTGCTGCCGCTGTCCGGCGTCACCCACATGACCCCGCAGGAGTCGGTCGCCGAGAACCTGCTGCTGCTCCAGGTGGACTTCCTGAAGCGCTCCCTGGGGATCGGGGGCTGAGGCACGGCAACGGGCCGGGGCGACATGGCGCACCCCGGCCCGTTCACGGCACCCGCACGGCCGTACGCCGAAGAGCTTCCCGCGTCCGTATATCGCTACGGATTCCGTGAAGTTGCCTGTGTGTTAAGGACGTTCCTCCCGCTTCGCACGCTTATGTCCCCGGCGGCACGACCACCCTCTCCTCCGCGAAGTGGCACGCCGAGTCGTGCGCCGCGGGCCCGCCGGTTTCCCGCAACCCCGCCGGGACCGCCAGCTTCGGCACCTCCAGCGCGCAGCGCTCTTGCGCCTTGAAGCAGCGGGTGCGGAAGCGGCAGCCGGAGGGGATGCCGGCCGGGGACGGCACGTCACCGGCGAGGATGATCCGCTCGCGGTGTTCGCGGGCCTCGGGGTCGGGCACCGGCACGGCGGACAGCAGCGCCTGGGTGTAGGGGTGGGTGGGGTGGTCGTAGATCTCGGCGTCCCGTCCCGTCTCCACGATCCGGCCCAGGTACATCACGGCGACCCGGTCGGAGATGTGCCGGACGACGGAGAGGTCGTGGGCGATGAAGAGGTAGGAGAGGCCGAACTCGTCCCGCAGCCGGCCCATCAGATTGATGACCTGGGCCTGGACCGAGACGTCCAGCGCCGAGACCGGCTCGTCCGCGACGATGATCTCCGGGCGCAGGGCGAGGCCCCGCGCGATGCCGATGCGCTGGCGCTGGCCGCCCGAGAACTGGTGGGGGTAGCGGTTGATGTGCTCCGGGTTGAGGCCGACGACGTCCAGCAGGTGCCGCACCCTGCGCCGCCGGTCGCCCCTGGGCGCGGCCTCGGGATGGATGTCGTACGCCTCCCCGATGATGTCGCCGACCGTCATGCGGGGGTTGAGGGAGGTGTAGGGGTCCTGGAAGACCATCTGGATGTTGCGGCGTACGGCGCGCAGGGCGCGGCCGGTCAGGCGGGTGATGTCCTCGCCCCTGTAGCGGATCGACCCGGCCGTCGGCCGCTCCAGGCCGACCAGCAGCCTGGCGACCGTGGACTTGCCGCAGCCGGACTCCCCGACGATGCCGAGGGTCTCCCCGGCGGCGAGGCGGAAGTCGACGCCGTCGACGGCCCTGACCGCGCCGGTCCGTCTCCTGAGGAGGATGCCGCCGGTGAGCGGGTAGTGCTTGACCAGCCCCGTCACTTCGAGGATCGGTTCAGCCGCCGAGGCCATCGAGGCACTCCCTCCAGAAGTGGCAGGCGCTGCCCCGGGCGCCGCTCACCTCGTGGAGCGGGGGGACGTCGGTGCGGCAGACGTCCTGGGCCATCGGGCAGCGCGGGTGGAAGGCGCAGCCGGGCGGGACGGCGGTGAGGCTGGGCGGCAGGCCCTTGATGGCGTACAGCTCCCGGCCCTTCCGGTCGAGGCGGGGGACGGATTCCAGCAGGCCGCGGGTGTAGGGGTGGGCGGGGGCCCGGTAGATCTCGTGGACGGGTGCCCTCTCCACGATCCGGCCCGCGTACATCACGGCGATCTCGTCGGCGACGTCCGCGACCACGCCGAGGTCGTGGGTGATGAGGACCAGGCCCATGCCGTACTCGCGCCGGAGGTCCGCGAGCAGGTCCATGACCTGGGCCTGGACGGTGACGTCGAGGGCGGTGGTCGGCTCGTCGGCGATGATGAGCCTGGGCTCCAGGGCCATCGCCATGGCGATCATGACGCGCTGGCGCATGCCGCCGGAGAACTGGTGCGGGTACTGCCGTACGCGTTCCGCCGCGGCGGGGATGCGGACGCGGTCCATCAGCTCGACGGCCCTGGCGCGGGCGTCCTTGCGGGACGTCCCCCGGTGCACGGTGAACATCTCGGCGAGCTGGTCGCCGACCGTCAGCACCGGGTTCAGGGACGACAGCGCGTCCTGGAAGATCATCGCCATCCCGGCGCCGCGCACCTTGCGGCGCTCCTCCTCCTTCAGGGTCAGCAGGTCGCGTCCCTCGAAGAGGACCTGGCCGCCGGTGATCCGGCCGGGCGGGACGTCGAGGATGCCCATGACGGTCTGGGCGGTGACGGACTTGCCGGAGCCGGACTCGCCGAGCACGGCGAGGGTGCGGCCGGCGTCCACGCCGTAGCTGACGCCGTTGACGGCCCGGGCGACACCGTCCCGGGTGCGGAACTCCACGCGCAGATCGCGCACTTCGAGCAGCATGGCGGCGGCTCACCTCAGCTTGGGGTCGAGGGCGTCGCGCACCGCGTCGCCGAGCATGATGAACGCCAGGACGGTGATCGCGAGGGCCCCGGAGGGCCAGAGCAGCGCGTGCGGGGCGTTGCGCACGTAGGGGGCGGCGGCGGAGATGTCGATGCCCCAGGAGACGCTGGGCGGCTTCAGGCCGACTCCGAGGAAGGACAGGGTCGCCTCCAGGGAGACGTAGGTGCCCAGCGCGATGGTGGCGACGACGATGACGGGGGCGACGGCGTTGGGCGCGATGTGGCGGAGCAGCAGCCGGGAGTTGTTCGCGCCGAGGGCGCGGGCGGCCTGCACGTAGTCGTTCTGCTTGGCGGTGATGACCGCGCCGCGGGCGATCCGGGAGACCTGCGGCCAGCCGAGCAGCACGATGAAGCCGATGACCGGCCAGACGGTGTTGCTGGTGATGACGGAGAGCAGGACCAGGCCGCCGAGGACGACCGGGATCGCGAAGAAGACGTCCGTGATCCGGGAGAGGACCGCGTCCCAGACCCCGCCGAAGAAACCGGCGAGCCCGCCCAGCACGCTGCCGAGGACGGCGACGCCGAGCGTGGACAGGACGCCCACCAGGACGGACGTACGGGCGCCGTGGACGGTGCGGGTGTAGACGTCGCAGCCCTGGCCGTTGAAGCCGAACGGGTGACCGGGCCGCGGGCCCTCCTGGGCCCTGGCCAGGTCGCAGTGGAGCGGGTTGCCGGAGGCGATGAGGGACGGCCGGACGGAGACGACGACGAGGAAGCAGATCACCAGGGCGGAGAGGAGGAAGACGGGACTGCGGCGCAGGTCGTGCCAGGCGTCGGACCACAGGCTGCGGGCCCGCCCGTCGGCGGCCGGCGGGGCCGGCTCCCGCGGACCGGTGTCCCGCGGTCCGCGGGGCCGCTCCTCCAGGGTCACGGCCTCGCTCGCGCCCAGGTCCGCCGGCCCGCCCGCACCGGTGCCGGCGAGGACGCGTTCGGACTCGTGGGGTTCCTGTTCAGGCATAGCGGATCCTCGGGTCGAGTACGGCGTACAGGAGGTCGACGAGGAGGTTGGCGACGAGGAAGACCAGCACCAGGACGGTGACGAAGCCGACGACGGTCTGGGTGCTCTGGCGCAGGATGCCCTGGTAGAGCTGGTAGCCGACGCCGTGGATGTTGAAGATCCGCTCCGTCACGATCGCCCCTCCCATCAGGGCGCCCACGTCGGTGCCGATGAAGGTGACGACCGGGACGAGGGAGTTGCGCAGCAGGTGCCGGGTGATCACCCGGCGGCGCGGCAGCCCCTTGGCGACGGCCGTGCGGACGTAGTCGGAGCGCCGGTTCTCCGCGATGGAGGTGCGGGTGAGGCGGGTGACGTACGCCAGTGAGACCGAGGCGAGCACCAGGCCGGGCAGGATCAGCTCGTCGACGCGGGCCTCGGAGGAGACGGACGGGGCGGTCCACCCCCACTTCACACCGAGCAGGAGCTGGAGGAGCAGGCCGGTGACGAAGGTGGGGACGGAGATGACGACGAGGGTGACGAGGAGGACCGCCGTGTCGGCGGGGCGGCCCCGGCGCAGACCGGTGAGCACGCCCAGGGTGACGCCGATGACGACCTCGAAGACGACGGCGATGACCGTCAGCCGGACGGTGACCGGGAAGGCGGTGCCCATCAGCTCGGTGACCGGCCGGCCGTTGAAGGCGGTGCCGAAGTCGCCGGTGAAGACGTTGCCCAGGTAGGTCGCGTACTGCTGCCAGACCGGCTCGTCGAGGCCGAACTCCCTCCTGAGCCGGGCGGCGGTCGCCGGGTCGCACTCCCGGTCGCCGCACAGCCCGGCGACCGGGTCGCCCATGACGTTGACCATCAGGAAGATCAGCAGGGTGGCCCCGACGAAGACCGGGACCATCTGGAGCAGCCGTCGGATCACATAGCGGCCCACGGCGGATCAGCCCACCTTGATCTCGTCGTACACCGGGACGCTGAACGGGTTGAGCCGCACGCCGGAGAGCCGGTCGGAGTAGCCGGCGCTGCCGTTCTGGTACCAGAGCGGGATGGCGGCCATGGAGTCCCGGACGACCTCCTCGGCCCGCTGGAAGTCCTTGATGGCGGTGGCGGTGTCGGTCTCGCCGTTGGCCTTGTCGATGAGGGAGTCGAACTCGTCGTCGGACCACTTGCCGTCGTTGGAGGAGCCGTCGGTGTGGTAGAGCGGCTGGAGGAAGTTCTGGATGAGCGGGTAGTCCATCTGCCAGCCCGCCCGGAAGGGGCCGCTCATCTTCTTGCCGGTGATCTGGTCGCGGAAGTCCGCGAAGGTGCCGACCGGGTTGCCGACGCACGCCTTGTCGTCGCCGAGGACGTTGTTGACGGAGTTGCAGACCGCGTCGACCCACTGCTTGTGGGAGCCGGTGTCCGAGTTGTACGTGATCTTCATCTGTCCGCCGGGCAGCCCCCCGCCCTCCTCGATCAGCTTCCTGGCCTCGTCCGGCCTGTAGCGGCACGCCTCACCGCACAGCCCCTCGTGGTAGCCGCCGTCCGCGCCGAGCACGGGCGAGGTCCAGTCGGTGGCCGGGGTGCGGGTGCCGTGGAAGATCGTCTCGGTGATCCGGTCGCGGTCGATCGCCATGGACAGGCCCTTGCGGACCTTCTGTGAGCCGCTCTTGTTCCAGTCCTCGTCGTAGTACGGGAAGGCGAGGGTCTGGATGATGCCGGCGGGGGCGTTGATGTACCGGTCGCCCAGGTCGCTCCTGACGTTCTTCAGCTGGGCGGCGGGGATGTCGTCGACCAGGTCGAGGTTGCCGGCCATCAGGTCGGTGTAGGCGGTGTTGTTGTCGGTGTAGACCTTGAGGTCGACGCCGCCGTTGGCCGCCTTGTCGTCGCCGGGGTAGCCGTCCCACGCGCGCAGGGACATCTGCGAGCCCCGGGTGTAGCTCTCCACCCGGTACGGGCCGTTGCCGACCGGCTTCTTTAGCCAGCCGGCGTGGTCGTCGAAGAAGGCGCGGGGCAGCGGGGCGTAGGCGGGGTAGCCGAGGGTGTCGGGGAAGGCGGAGAACTTCTGGCCGAGCGCGACGGTGAAGGTGCGCTCGCCGGTGACCTCCAGCCCGGACAGGGTGTCTGCGCTCTGCTCGCCGCCGTCCTGCGGGTGGACCCGGTCGTAGCCCTCGATGTAGCTGAAGAAGTAGGCGTTGCGCTGGTTGTTCCTCAGGGACGCCCCGTAGTTCCAGGCGTCGACGAACGACCGGGCGGTGACCTTCTCGCCGTTGCTGAACGTCCAGCCGTCCTTGACGGTGACGGTGAAGTGCCGCGAGTCGGCCGTCTCGATCCTCTCGGCGAGCATGTCCTGGGCCTCGCCGGTCCGCGGGTCGTACCGCTTCAGGCCCCGGAAGATCATGTCGAGGACCTTGCCGCCCTGCACCTCGTTGGTGTTGGCCGGCTCCAGGGGGTTCGGCGGGTCGCCCCAGGAGGAGCTGAGCACCGCGTCGGCGCCCCCGCCCCCGCCGCCCCCGCAGGCCGTCGTCCCGAGGGCTATCACCGCCGCGCACGCGGCCCGGGTGGCGTAGCTCGCTCCGCGCATGGGTGCCTCCTCGTGTGCGCCACGCGCCCGTCTCCAGACGCGGAAATCGGTTCAACCAACTATCACCCCATAAATTCGCTATGCCCTGTTCATCCCATCCGTCCGGGGGACACGGCGGCCGGGACGCGCCGCCGGTCCCGTACCAGCAAGGCGTCAAAGGTCTGGACCACTGACGCGCGACGGAACAGCGGCATCTGTGTTTCCGCTGGCCACACGGGTTCTCGGGGCCCGTTGACGCGTGCATACGACACTGATAGACACTCTCCTCACGCAGGTGGCGCCACTGCCGACCCGTCCGGACGACGACGCGAGGTCACCACCATGAGCACGGAAGAACAGCACGGCTCGGGGCGCACCCGCCCGCGGTCACGGCGTTCCGGGCCGTTCTGGCTCCGCGCGCTGCGGCGGGCGGCCGGCGCCGGGGCCGCGGCCCTGCTCCTCACGGCCGGCCTCACCACCCCGCTCGACCCGGCGGAGCGGCGGGCCGCGGCGGCCGACGACGGCCAGCGGGTGCTGACGGTGGCCGTCGCGCAGAGCGTCGACTCGCTCAACCCGTTCCTGGCCACCCGCCTGGTCAGCACCAGCGTCCTGCGGCTGATGTACGAGTACCTGACCGGCTACGACGCCGGCGACGGCCACACCGTGCCGGGGCTGGCGACGAAGTGGACGCCGTCCGCCGACAAGCTCACCTGGACCTACACCATCCGCTCCGACGCCACCTGGTCGGACGGACGGAGGATCACCGCCGAGGACGCCGCCTGGACGTTCCGGACGATGATGACCGACGAGAAGGCGGGCACCGCCAACGGCAGCTACGTCGGCAACTTCAAGAAGGTGTCGGCGCCGGACCCCACCACGCTCGTCGTCGAGCTGGAGAAGCCGCAGGCCACCATGGTCGCGCTGGACGTGCCGATCGTGCCCAGGCACGTGTGGGAGAAGGTCGGCGACCTCGGGAAGTTCACCAACGACAAGGCGTTCCCGGTCGTCGGCAGCGGCCCGTACGTCCTCACCGGCTACCGGGCCGACAGCTACGTACGGCTGAGGGCGAACCCCGGCTTCTGGCGCGGGGCGCCCCGGTTCGACGAGCTGGTCTTCAAGTACTACAAGGACGGTGACGCGGCCGTCGCCGCGCTGCGCAAGGGCGAGGTGTCGTTCGTCAGCAACCTGACGCCCGCCCAGGCCGACGCCCTGGAGGGCCAGGAGGACATCGAGGTCAACGACGCGCCGGGCCGCCGCTTCTACGCCCTCGCCACCAACCCGGGCGCCCGCGCCAAGGACGGCACCCGCTTCGGCGACGGCGACCCCTCGCTGCGCGACCCGCGGGTGCGCCGGGCCCTCTTCCTCGCCGTGGACCGCGAGACCCTCGTCGACCGGGTCTTCCAGGGCCGCGCCGTCGAGGGCGCCGGCTACATCCCGCCCCGCTTCGGCACGTACTTCTGGAAACCCTCCGCCGAGCAGGAACTCGCCCACGACCCCGAACGGGCGGCCCGCCTCCTCGACCGGGCCGGCTACCGCAGGAACGCCGACGGCGAGCGGACCGGCAAGGACGGCGAGCCCCTCAGCTACCGCCTGCTGTGCCACGCCACCGACCCCAACGACAAGGCGGTCGGGCAGTACCTCACCGAGTGGTGGGGCGCCCTCGGCATCGGCGTGGAGCTGCGGTGCCTGGACAACGTGTCCGACCCGTGGCTGGCCGGCACCTACGACCTCGCCATCGACGGCTGGTCGGTCAGCCCCGACCCCGACTTCGTCCTCTCCATCCACACCTGCGACGCGCTGCCCGCCACCGAGCACGACACCGGCGCCACCGACAACTTCATCTGCGACCGCCGCTACGACGACCTGTACGCCCGCCAGCTCGCCGAGTACGACCCCGGCAAGCGCGCGCAGCTGGTCAGGCAGCTCCAGTCCCGGCTGTACGACCTCGGCTACATGAACGTCATGGCGTACCCGAACGCCCTGGAGGCCTACCGCACCGACCAGGTGGCCTCGCTGAGGACGATGCCCGAGGACGGCGGCAACATCTACGGCCAGGACGGCTACTGGAGCTGGTGGTCGGCGGTGCCGGCCGAAACCGGGGACGACACGGAGGGCGGCGGCGACTCCACCGGGGTCGTCGTCGGGATCGCCGCGGGGGCCGTCGTACTCGCCGGGGCCGGTGTCCTGTTCGCCCTGCGGCGCCGCTCGACCGCCGACGACCGCGAGTAGCCGGTGGCCCCCGACCCGACCCGTCCGGCGCGGGGTGGGCGCCGATGACCACGGACTCCGTGTCCCGGACGGCACCGGCGCCCGCCGCCACCGGCCGCCACCGCGCCGCCTACGTCCGCTACGGCCTGGGCAAGCTCGGCGGCGCGGCCGTCTCGCTCCTCGCCGTCCTCGTCACCGGTTTCTTCCTGTTCCGGCTCGTCCCCGGCGACCCGGTGAGGACCATGACCGGCGGCCGTCCGGTCTCCGCCGAACAACTGGCCAGCTACCGCGAGGAGTTCGGCCTCGACCTGCCGCTGTGGGAGCAGTTCACGGACTACTGCGGCAAGGCCCTCACCGGGGACCTGGGGACCTCCTACCAGTTCCGTACGCCGGTCACCGGGAAGATCGCCGAGGCGCTGGGACCCACCCTGCTGCTGACCGGCACGGCCTTCGTCCTCTCCACCGCGCTGGGGATCCTCCTCGGCACCCGGTCGGCCTGGCGGCACGGACGCCTCGCCGACCGGCTGCACACGGGGCTGGCGCTGACCCTGTACTCCCTGCCGTCGTTCTGGCTGGGCCTGCTGCTCATCATCGCCCTCGGCGTCGGCGCCGGCCCGGTCCCCGGCCTCTTCCCGACCGGGGGCATGGAGTCGGGCGGGGAGCGGGGCCTCGGGCACGTCCTCGACGTCGCCCACCACCTGGTGCTGCCGGTGGCCACCCTGGTCGCCGTCGAGTACGGGCAGACGCTGCTGGTGACACGGTCGGCACTGCTCGACGAGAGGGGCAGCGACTACCTGACCACCGCGCGGGCCAAGGGCCTGCGGGACGACCTGGTACGCCGCCGGCACGCCGTGCCCAACGCCCTGCTGCCCACCGTCACCCTGGTCTTCGTCAACCTCGGCCGGACGGTCGCCGGGGTGGTGCTGGTGGAGACCGTCTTCTCCTGGCCCGGCCTGGGCGGCCTCTTCTACCAGGCGCTCAGCGTGCCCGACCTGCCCCTGGTGCAGGGGCTGTTCCTCTTCTTCGCCTCGGCGGTGATCATCCTGAACACGGTGGCCGACCTGCTCTATCCGCTGCTCGACCCACGGGTGGGGCGATGACCGCGCCGCCCGCCTCCCCGGCGCCCGCGGCGCCCGCCGGACCCCGGGCGCTGGCGTGGCGGCGGCGGCGCCGGGCGGCGGCCCGGTTCTGGCGGGAGTACCGCACCCACCGCGCCGGACTGGCGGGCCTGGCCGCCCTGGTGCTGCTGGCGCTGGCCGCGCTGACCGCGCCGCTGACCGTGGGCGGTGACGTGGCCGACGTGACCGGGGCGCCGGGCCGGCCGTTGCAGGGCCCGAGCGGGGAATTCCCGCTGGGCACCGACCGGTTCGGCCGCGACCTGCTCGGCCTGCTGGTCTGGGGCACGCGCGTCTCCCTGCTGGTGGGGCTGCTCGCGGCGGTGCTGTCGGTGGCGATCGGCGCGGTGGCCGGCATCACCGCCGGCCACTTCCGGGGGGCGTACGCGACGGTGGTGATGCGGATCACCGACTGGTTCCTGGTGATGCCGGCCCTGGTGCTGGCCATCGCGCTGGCGACGGTCATGTCCCGCTCGCTGGGTACGGTGATCCTGGCGATCGGCGTCACCTCGTGGCCGACCACGGCCCGGCTGGTGCGCGCCCAGACGCTGGCGGTGGAGGCCCGGCCGTACGTCGAGCGGGCCAGGGCGCTCGGCGGCGGGCACCGGCACGTCATGGTCCGGCACGTGCTGCCCAACGTCATGCCGCTGGTGCTGGCCCAGACGACCCTGATGGTCTCCGCCTCCGTCCTCGCCGAGGCCACCCTCGCCTTCCTCGGGCTGGGTGACCCGACGGTGGTGTCCTGGGGCGGGCTGCTCCAGGACGCGCGGGAGGCGGGGGCGGTCAGCTCCGGGGACTGGTGGTACCTGGTGCCGCCGGGGGTCGCCGTCGCCGCCGTGGCGCTGGCGTTCACCCTGTGCGGGCGGGCGGCGGAGTCGGTGCTCGACCCCCGGCTGGGGGTGGGGCGGTGACGCTTCTCGAGGTGCGGGACCTGCGGGTGACCTATCCGGGCGGGGTGAAGGCGGTGCGGGGCGTCGACCTCACCGTGCCGGCCGGGCGGAAGCTGGGCATCGCCGGTGAGTCGGGGTGCGGCAAGTCCACGCTGGCGCTCGCGCTGCTGCGGCTGCTGCCGGCCGGGACCGAGGTGAGCGGGCGGGTCCTGCTGGACGGGGAGGACGTGCTGACCATGCGGTGGGGCCGGGTACGGGCGGTGCGCTGGGCCGGGGCGTCGATCGTGTTCCAGGGGGCGATGCACTCCCTCAACCCCGTGCACCGGGTGGGCGACCAGATCGCCGAGCCGGTCCTGCTGCACCAGCGGACCGGCCGGGCGGCGGCCCGCGCCCGCGCCGGTGAGCTGCTGGAACAGGTCGGCCTGTCGGCGGCGCGGGCGACGGCGTACCCGCACGAGCTGTCCGGCGGGCAGCGCCAGCGCGTGATGATCGCCATGGCGCTGGCCTGCGCGCCCCGGCTGATCGTCGCCGACGAGCCCACCACCGCGCTGGACGTGATGGTCCAGGCGCAGATCCTCCGGCTGATCGAGCGGTCCGTCACCGAACGCGGCCTGGGCCTGATCATGATCAGTCACGATCTGTCCGTACTGGCGCAGACCTGCGACCGGCTGGCGGTGATGTACGCGGGCCGGGTGGTCGAGGAGGGGCCCGCCGGGGCCGTCCACGAGGGGGCCCTGCACCCGTACGCCGAGGCGCTGTCGGCCGCGTTCCCGCGCGTCGGCGACCCGGCCTCCCGGTTTGCGCCCCGCGGTCTGCCCGGTGACCCGCCCGACCCGGCCGCCGTGCCCGCCGGCTGCGCCTTCCGTCCGCGCTGCCCGGTCGCGCTGGACGACTGCGCCACGCACGACGTCGCCCTGCGGGAGGCGGCCGGGGACCGGCGGGCCGCGTGCGTCCACGTACCGGAGCCGGGACCGGGCGGGGCCGGGCGGCCCGGTACCGGGGGTGCCCCGCCGGGGACCGGCGAGGGCCGGCACGGGACCGGGACACCGGACGGGGACAGCACCACCGCCCACGGACAGCCGCCGGCCACCGGCGGAGACCGGCACGGGACCGGGACACCGGACACGGGCAGCGTCCCCACCACCGCCCACGGGGAGCCGCCGGCCACCGACGGGGACCGGCACGGCACCAGAACACCGGACGGGGACAGCACCACCGCCCACGGACAACCACCGACCACCGACGGAGACCGGCACGCCACCGGGACACCGGACACGGACAGCACCCCCACCACCACCCCCGGACAACCACCGGCCACCGGCCGAGACCGGCACGCCACCAGAACACCGGACACGGACAGCACCCCCACCACCCCCGGACAACCACCGGCCACCGACCAGGACCAGGCGGCCCCGCCCCGCAAGCCGCCCTCCGGCGCCGGCCGGGCCGCTCCCGGTGGCACCCCGGCCGGCCCCACCGGAAGGACCGCATGACGACCGCGCCTCCTCCCCCGCTGCTCGGCGTGAGCGACCTGCGCGTCACCTTCCCCGGACGGCACGGCGCCCCGCCGGCCCGGGCCGTGGACGGCGTCGGCCTCACCGTGCGGGCCGGTGAGATCGTGGCGCTGGTCGGTGAGTCGGGCTGCGGCAAGACCACCCTCGCCCGGGCCCTGCTCGGGCTGGTCCGGCCCTCCTCGGGGCGGATCGAGTGGGCCGGGCGGCCGTTGGAGTACGGGGCACGGGCTCTGAAGGCCCACCGCAGGCGCGTCCAGTTGGTGCTCCAGGACCCCGGCGGCTCGCTCAACCCCCGGCACACGGTGTACGAGGCGGTCGCCGAAGGGCTGCGCGTGCACGGGTGCCCCGGTGACGAGGAGGAGGCCGTCACCGGGGCGCTGGCGCGGGCGGGGCTGCGACCGCCGGAACGCTTCCTGCCGCGCCACCCGCACGAACTCTCCGGCGGCCAGCGCCAGCGGGTGGTGATCGCGGGCGCGCTGGTCCTCGCGCCCGAACTGCTGGTCGCCGACGAGCCGGTGGCCTCGCTGGACGCGTCGGTGCGCGGTGAGATCCTGGCGCTGCTGCTGCGTCTGCGCGCCGAGCTGGGGCTGGCCGCGCTGGTCGTCACCCACGATCTGGGGCTGGCCTGGAACGTCGCCGACCGGGTGGCGGTGATGTACCTGGGCCGGATCGTGGAGACGGGCCGGGTCGAGCAGGTGCTGACGGCACCCCGGCACCCGTACACCCGGGCCCTGTTGTCGGTGCTGCCCCACACCCCGGGGGATCCGGTGGTGCTGTCCGGTGAGCCGCCGGACCCGTCCCGGGTTCCCTCCGGGTGCCGGTTCCGCGTCCGGTGCCCGGTGCTCGCGGACGGGGAGGCCGAGCGGGCGGGGGTCGCGGAGCGCTGCCACGGCGAGGACCCGTCCCTCACGGGCGAGGGCGGGCCGAGCCGGGTCGCGTGCCACTGGGCCGCCGCCCGCGCCTGACGGGCGGCGGTCGGCGGCTGACGGGCGGAAGCCCGCGCCTGACGGGCGGAAGTCCGCGCCTGACCCGCGGCGGCCCGCGGAAACGCCGGTTCCCGGCACCTGGGGCAGGTGCCGGGAACCCGGGGGGAGAACGGGATCAGGCCGCGTGCACGACGTCCTTCTCCTCGGCGAAGTGGCACGCCGACTCGTGCGCCGCCTGCACGTCCTCGCCCTTGAACCGCTCGGGGACGGCCAGCAGCGGGGCCTCCTGCGCGCACTTGTCCTGCGCCTTCCAGCAGCGGGTGCGGAAGGAGCAGCCCGACGGCGGGTCGGCGGGCGAGGGCACGTCACCGGTGAGGATGATGCGCTCCCGGTGGTCGCGCGACTCGGGGTCGGGCACGGGCACCGCGGAGAGCAGCGCCTGGGTGTACGGGTGCGTCGGGTGGTCGTAGATCTGCACGTCGGTGCCGATCTCCGCGATCTTGCCGAGGTACATGACACCGACCCGGTCCGAGATGTGCCGGACGATGGACAGGTCGTGCGCGATGAAGATGTAGGAGAGGTCGAACTCGTCCTGGAGCTTCTCCATCAGATTGATGACCTGGGCCTGGACGGACACGTCCAGCGCCGACACCGGCTCGTCGCAGATGATGATCTCCGGGTTGAGCGCGAGGCCGCGGGCGATGCCGACGCGCTGGCGCTGACCGCCGGAGAACTGGTGCGGATAGCGGTTGATGTACTCCGGGTTCAGGCCCACGACGTCCAGGAGTTCCTGCACCTTGCGCCGCCGGTCGCCCTTCGGAGCCACCTCGGGGTGGATGTCGAAGGTCTCGCCGATGATGTCGCCGACCGTCATGCGCGGGTTCAGCGAGGTGTACGGGTCCTGGAACACCATCTGGATGTTGCGGCGGACGGCCTTGAGCGCGCGCCCGGACAGCTTGGTGATGTCCTGGCCCTTGTAGAACACCTCGCCCGCGGTGGCCCGCTCCAGGTTCATCAGCAGCTTGGCGACCGTGGACTTGCCGCAGCCGGACTCGCCGACGATGCCGAGGGTCTCGCCCTGGTAGAGGTCGAAGGAGACGCCGTCGACGGCCTTGACCGCGCCGACCTGCCGCTTGAACAGGACGCCCTGGGTCAGCGGGAAGTGCTTCTTGAGGTTGCGGACCTGGAGGATCGGCTCGCCCCGGTCCACCGGCTTGTCCAGCGCGACGACCGACGCCTCCTCGGTGGCCGCGTCGACGACCTCGACGTCCGTGACGTTCGGCGTGGCGTCCACGGCCTCGTCCTTCTTGATCTCAGCCATGGATCGTCTCCTTCCAGAAGTGGCAGGCGCTGCGCCGGCCCGGCAGGGCGGAGCCGTCCCGCTCCGTCACCTCGAACAGGGCCGGGGTGTCGGTGCGGCAGATGTCCCGCGCCCTGGGGCAGCGCGGGTTGAACGCGCAGCCCGACGGCGTCCTGAGCAGGTTGGGCGGCAGGCCCTTGATCGCGTACAGCTCCTGGCCCTTCTGGTCCAGGCGCGGGATCGAGTCCAGCAGCCCCCGGGTGTAGGGGTGCGCGGGGCGCTTGTACAGCTCGTGGACCGGGGCCTGCTCCACGATGCGGCCCGCGTACATCACGGCGATCTTGTCGGCCACGTCGGCGACGACGCCGAGGTCGTGGGTGATCAGGATCAGCCCCATGTGGTACTCGCGCTGCAACTCGGCGAGCAGGTCCATGACCTGGGCCTGGACCGTCACGTCGAGGGCCGTGGTCGGCTCGTCGGCGATGATCAGGTCCGGCTCCAGGGCCAGCGCCATGGCGATCATGATGCGCTGGCGCATACCGCCGGAGAACTGGTGCGGGTAGTCGTCGACGCGGGCCGCGGCGGCCGGGATCTTCACCCGGTCCATCAGCTCGACGGCCTTGGCCTTGGCTTCCTTCTTGCTCATCCCCTGGTGGACCCGGAACATCTCGCCGAGCTGGTAGCCCACGGAGAGGACCGGATTGAGGGACGACAGCGCGTCCTGGAAGATCATCGCGATCTTCGCGCCGCGCAGCCGGCGCCGCTCCTCGGCGTCCATCCGCAGCATGTCCTGGCCGCGGAAGCGGATCTCGCCCTGCGGGATCTTCGCCGGGGGCATGTCCAGGATGCCCATGATGGCCTGCGCGGTGACGGACTTGCCGGAGCCGGACTCGCCGAGCACGGCGAGGGTCTCCCCCGCGGACACGCTGTAGTCGACGCCGTTGACGGCGCGGACGACGCCGTCCCGGGTGTGGAACTCGACGTGCAGGTCGCGCACGTCGAGCAGCGGCGCGTCGTCGGCGCCGCCGTCGGCCGGTCCCGGTACGGAAGCGGTCTGGTCGATGGTGGTCACGTACGCCTCCCTCAGCGCTGCTTCGGGTCGAGGGCGTTGCGGACGGCCTCACCGAGCATGATGAACGCCAGCACCGTGATGCTGAGCATGATCGACGGGTAGAGCATGATGTACGCCGCGACCCGGATCTGGTTCTGGCCGTCGGAGATGTCGTTGCCCCACGAGGCGCCCTCCAGGCCGAGACCGAGGTACGACAGCGTGGCCTCGGCGCCGATGTAGACGCCGAGCGCGATGGTGGCGACGACGATCACCGGGGCGATCGCGTTGGGCAGCACGTGCCGGAAGAGGATGCGCGAGGTGCTCGCGCCCAGCGCCTTGGCGGCCTGCACGTAGTCCTGCGACTTGACCGTGATCACCGAACCGCGCATGACGCGGGCGGTCTGCGTCCAGCCCAGGAAGGTCAGCGCGAGGATGACGATCGGGATGGACCGCTCGGTGAACGAGTTCAGCATCACCATCGTGCCGAGCAGGAACGGGATGCCGAAGAACATGTCGGTGACGCGGGAGAGCACCGCGTCGACCCAGCCGCCGAAGTAGCCGGCCAGCATGCCCACCAGACCGCCGAAGACCGTGACGGCCAGGGTGGTGCCGCCGCCGACCAGCAGCGAGGCGCGGGTGCCGTAGATGGCACGGGCGTACACGCTGCGGCCCTGGGCGTCGTACCCGAGCCAGTCGGCGCCGAATATGTGCCCGTACTCGGGCTTCTGGAGGTAGTGCGCCGCGAGGTCCTTGGCGTCCGGGCTGGCGCTGGTGAACAGACCGGGGAACAGCGCGATCACGAGCAGCAGCAGGATCAGCGCCGAGGAGACGAGGAAGATCCAGTTGGTGCGCAGGTCGCGCCAGGCGTCGCCCCACAGGCTGCGGGCCTTCTCCTGGCCGGCCTCCGGCAGGCGCCGGCCGTCCGGCGCGGCGGACGTCGCGGACTTCTCCGCGGAGGTCTTGGTCAGCTCAGGCATAACGGATCCTCGGGTCCAGGACCGCGTACAGCAGGTCGACGATGAGGCTGGTGACGAGGTAGACGAGGACCAGGACCGTGACCAGGCCGACCAGCGTCGTTCCCTCGCGGCGGGTGATGGCCTCCGCGATGGTGCCGCCGACGCCCTTGATGTTGAAGATGCGCTCGGTGACGATCGCGCCGCCCATCAGGGCGCCGAGGTCGGTGCCGAGGAAGGTGACGACCGGGATGAGCGAGTTGCGCATCAGGTGGACGCCGACGACCCGGCGCCGGGGCAGTCCCTTGGCGATGGCCGTGCGCATGTAGTCGGAGCGCATGTTCTCGGCGACCGAGGTCCGCGTCAGCCGCGCCACATAGGCCAGTGAGGCGCTGGCCAGCACGATGGCCGGCATCAGCATCTGCCCGATGTCGGTGTCGTCGTTCACCGAGGGGGCGCCGCCCGCGTTGGTGACCACCGTCTGCAGGATCAGGCCGAGCACGAAGACCGGCACCGAGATGAGCAGCAGGGTCAGGATGAGGATCAGCGTGTCGGCCGTCTTGCCGGCGCGCATGCCGGATACCAGGCCGAGGATGATGCCGAGGGCGGCCTCGATGGCGAAGGCCAGGCCGGCCAGGCGCAGCGTCACGGGGAAGGCGTCACCGAGGATCTCGGTGACCGGCCGGCCGCTGGCGATCTGGTTGCCGAAGTCGAAGTGAAGGACGATGCCCTTCATGTAGTCCAGGTACTGGACCATGATGGGCTTGTCCAGCCCGTACTCGTGCCGCAGGGCCTGCAGCACCTCCGGGCTCGCGCTCTTGTCTCCGAAGAGTCCGCGCACGGGGTCGCCGGGCAGCGCGTAGACCATCAGGAAAATCAGCAGAGTCGTCCCGATGAACACCGGGATCATCTGGAGCAGTCGTCGTACGACGTAGCGCCCCATGGTGCCTCCATGTCAGTTACAGCGGCAGGCCCTTTTCACCGCGCACGCCTGACGGTTCCTCGCGGATGTCCGTACGTACCCGGTGAAAAGGGCCCCCCGGCCGACCGGCCGACACCGTGCCGCACCCGGTGGGGTGCGGCACGGCACACGCTGTGATCAGCGGTTACTTCGTGACCTGAACGCCGGTCAGGATCGGGTCGCCGTCCTGGGCGTACTTGACGCCGGTGACCTTCTCCGAGTAGCCCGCGTTGACCTTGTAGTACCAGAGCGGGATGCTCGGCATGTACTCGGGGAGCTTCTTCTCGATCTCCTGGTAGAGCTTCTCCGACTCCTCCAGCGTGGCGGCGCTGTCGGCCTGCTCGATGAGCTTGTCGATCTCCGCGTTGGAGAAGCCGCCCTGGTTGCCGTCCGACTTGGTGCCGAACAGGTCCCGGATGAAGTTGGAGATGAAGGGGTAGTCGAGCACCCAGCCGGAGCGGTACAGCGACTTGACCTGCTTGGCGTCACGGGCGTTGGTGTCGGCCTGGAAGTCGGCCTTGGAGTCGCCGGTGCAGGCGACGCCGGTGGCGTTGGTGATGGAGCCGCAGACGGCCTCCACCCACTCCTTGTGACCGCCGTCCGCGTTGTACTGGATGGAGATCTTGTTGCCCGGGACGCCGCCGCCCTCCTTGATGAGGGCCTTGGCCTTCTTCGGGTCGTACGTGGTGACGTCCCCGGCGGCGTTGTCCGTGTAACCGAGCACGCCCTTGGCGACCCAGCCGGTGGCCGGCTCACGGGTGCCCTGGAGGACGGTCTTGGTGATGGTGTCGCGGTCGATCGCCATCGACAGGCCCTGGAGGACCTTGGGGTCGATGTCCTTCCACTGCTTGGTGTAGAAGGCGACGGCGATGGTCTGGATCGAGGAGTACGACTGGTCCACGGCTCGGTCGCCGAGGTCCTGCTTGTACACCGGCAGGTCCCGCGGGGCGATCTGGCGCATCACGTCGAGGTTGCCGGACTTGAGGTCCTGGTAGGCCGTCTCCAGCTGGGCGTAGTTCTTGAAGACCACGCCGCCGTTCTTGGCCTTGTCCTCGCCCTTGTAGTCGTCGTTGCGCTCGACCACGATCTGCTTCTTGTGGTCCCAGCTGACGAACTTGTAGGGGCCGTTGCCGACCGGCTTCTCACCGGCGGCCTCCGGGTCCTTGTAGAAGGACTCCGGCAGCGGGGAGAAGACCTCGTAGCCCAGCTTGTAGACGAAGTAGGGCAGCGCCTTGCTCAGCTCGATCGTGAAGGTGGTGTCGTCGACGGCCTTCAGACCGGACATCTCGTCGGCCTTGCCGCCGGCGATGTCGTCGTAGCCCTTGATGTCGGAGAACCAGAAGCTGTTGGTCTGCTTGTTGTCCGGGTTCGCGGCCCAGTTCCAGGCCTTGATGTAGGACTCGGAGGTGACCGGGGTGCCGTCGTGGAACTTCCAGCCGGACTTCAGCTTGACCGTGAAGGTCTTGTTGTCCTCGGTGTCCACCGACTCGGCGTTCACCATGGTGATGTTGCCCTCGGAGTCGTAGTCGACCAGGCCCGAGAACAGCGAGTTGATGACGATGCTGCCGTTGGACTCCATGGTGTTGGCCGGCTGCAGCGGGTTCTGCGGCTCACCGACCTCGACGGAGAACGTGCCGTCCGGGTCGATCGCGGCCTTGCTGTCGCCGTCGTCGCCGCCACCACCACAAGCGGTCGCGCTCAGCGCCACCACCGCGGCTATCGCGACCCACTTGGCGCTCTTCGCACCGCGCATGGATTCCTCCTAGGAGACCAATGGTTCATCGCACGGGCAGGCCCGCGTCACGACACCGTCACCGGTGCCTGAAAGGGTTGGGTGCCCGTGACTCGTGAGTCGGCGCCGCGGCCGCGGACGCCCTGCTCGATCGAGTTCTACGCGCCTAACTATCTGCCATCCCCCGCAGCCGAACCACACCCCAAAGGTCTCGGTTCGATCACACATGGCGCTGACTTCTTCCAAAATCCGGACAAACCCTTTGCAGAAAGATCCCTGCGAAACGGACTTGTTACACATCTATCGAGGGAAGACGTCCGCATAACGGACGATCGGGCAGGGAAATCCGCTTGCCCGGACGCGCGGAACGTGCAGTGCGGGAACCGTCGGTGACCGGACGCGTGCGCAACGGGGTGTGGCGCAGGCCTCGTTCCCGTCGTGTCCACCCCGGACGCGGCCCGCGCGGGCGTCGTGAAACGGCGTCGGGCACCCCTGTCCGTGACAGGGGTGCCCGACGCTCGTCCGCGGCCCGGCGGCCGGGGCCGCCCGGGATCAGCCGTGCTTGGCGCGGCTCGCGGCGCGGGCGCGCTCGCGGGCGTCCAGGTTCACCTTGCGGATGCGCACGGCCTCCGGGGTGACCTCGACGCACTCGTCGTCACGGCAGAACTCCAGCGACTGCTCCAGGGAGAGCTTGCGCGGCGGGACGATCGACTCGGTGACGTCGGCCGTGGAGGAGCGCATGTTGGTGAGCTTCTTCTCCTTGGTGATGTTGACGTCCATGTCGTCGGCGCGGGAGTTCTCACCGACGATCATGCCCTCGTACACCTCGGTGCCGGGCTCCACGAAGAGCACGCCGCGCTCCTGGAGGTTCGTCATCGCGAACGCGGTGACCGCGCCGGAGCGGTCGGCGACCAGCGAACCGTTGTTGCGCGTGGTGAGCGTGCCGAACCAGGGCTCATGGCCCTCGTGGATGGAGTGCGCGATGCCGGTGCCGCGGGTCTGGGTCAGGAACTCCGTGCGGAAGCCGATGAGGCCGCGGGAGGGGACCACGAACTCCATGCGGACCCAGCCGGAGCCGTGGTTGGACATGTTGTCCATGCGGCCCTTGCGGACGCCCATGAGCTGCGTGACCGCGCCCATGTGCTCCTCGGGCACGTCGATGGTCATCCGCTCGACGGGCTCGTAGGTCTTGCCGTCGACCTCCTTGGTGACGACCTGGGGCTTGCCGACGGTCAGCTCGTAGCCCTCGCGGCGCATCTGCTCCACCAGGATGGCCAGCGCCAGCTCGCCGCGGCCCTGCACCTCCCAGGCGTCCGGGCGCTCGGTGTCCAGGACGCGGAGCGAGACGTTGCCGATCAGCTCGCGGTCGAGGCGGTCCTTGACCTGGCGGGCGGTGACCTTGCGGTCCTTGACGGCCGCCTTGTTGTCCGCGCCCTTGCCGGTGGCGCCGCGGCCCACCAGCGGGGAGGTGTTGGTGCCGATGGTCATGGAGATCGCGGGCTCGTCGACCGTGATCAGCGGCAGCGGGACCGGGTTCTCCACGTCGGCCAGAGTCTCGCCGATCATGATGTCCGGGATGCCGGCGACCGCGCAGATGTCACCGGGGCCGGCCTTCTCGGCGGGCTTGCGGGTGAGCGCCTCGGTCATCATCAGCTCGGAGATCCGCACGTTCTGCGTGGACCCGTCGCGCTTGAGCCAGGCGACCGTCTGGCCCTTCTTCAGCTCGCCCTGGTGGACGCGGAGCAGCGCGATGCGGCCGAGGAAGTTGTCGGCGTCCAGGTTGGTGACGTGGGCCTGGAGCGGGGCGCCCTCCTCGTAGGTGGGGGCCGGGATGTGCTGGAGGATCGTGGAGAAGAACGGCTCCAGGCTGTCGGAGTCGGCCGGGACCGTGCCGTTCTCCGGCTTGGTCAGCGAGGCGACGCCGTCCCGGCCGCAGGCGTAGACGATCGGGAACTCGATCTGCTCCTCGTCCGCGTCCAGGTCCAGGAAGAGGTCGTACGTCTCGTTGACGACCTCGTCGATGCGGGCGTCGGGCCGGTCCGTCTTGTTGATGCACAGGATGATCGGCAGCCGCTGGGCGAGCGCCTTGCGCAGCACGAAGCGGGTCTGCGGCAGCGGGCCCTCGGAGGCGTCGACCAGCAGGACCACGCCGTCCACCATCGACAGGCCGCGCTCGACCTCGCCGCCGAAGTCGGCGTGGCCCGGGGTGTCGATGATGTTGATGGTGATGACGTCGCCGCCGTCCTTCGGGTGGTACTTGACCGCCGTGTTCTTGGCCAGGATCGTGATGCCCTTCTCACGCTCCAGGTCGTTCGAGTCCATCATGCGGTCGTCGACGGAGTCGAGCTGGTGGGCGGCGAAGGCACCGGCCTGCTTCAGCATGCCGTCGACGATCGTGGTCTTGCCGTGGTCGACGTGGGCGACGATGGCGACGTTGCGGATGTCGTGACGCGTTACGGACACAGCCATGGTGCGGCGTACTCCCGGAGTGGTGAGGACGGCCAGGTCTGCTGCACTGGCCTCGCCGGGCTGGTGACGCCACGGCCTTTTCCCTTCCATGGTACGGGGCTGGCGGCAGTGGCCTTGTTCGGCCCGGTGAGGAGGGTCACGGGGACGGGGACGCGGTGGGCCGTGCGCCCTGCGCGCCCTTCTTCAGGAAGCCCATGTCCTCGTAGACCGGGGTGGCGAAGCCGAAGGCGCCCGCGTTGGCGAGGTTCTCGCGGGCGACGGTGAGCTGGGGACGCTGGTAGAGCGGGAGGGAGCCGGCCGCCGCCCAGATCCGGGAGTCGGCCTTGCGGATCAGGGCGCGGGCCTCCTTCTCGTCCAGGGTGGCGATGGCCTGCTCGAAGAGCTGGTCGACCTGGTCGGTGCCGACCCGGGTGTAGTTCTGCTCGACGTTGAGGGAGCCGTCGGCGGCGGGGACGGGCTTGGCGTAGACGGGGCGGGCGTCGGTGGCCGGGAAGGCGGTGGCGGGCCAGGAGTAGAGCGCCAGGTCGTAGTCGCCGCCCGCGATGTGGTCGCGGAAGTAGCTCTCGTCGGAGACCGTGGTGAGGTCGGTGCGGATGCCGATCCGGTCCAGCATGCGGCTGATCCGGTCGGCGACGGTGCGCAGCGTGCCGGAGCCGGGGCCGGAGGGGAGGACGAAGCGCAGGGTGAGGGGCTTGCCGTTCCTGGCCAGCGGGGCCGCCGCCGGGCCCGCCGGGGCGGCGGTGCCCTTGGGGGCGTAGGCGCCGGGGGCGCCGCCGTTCGCCTTGTTCTCCTCGCCGTCACCGCCACCCCGGCCGCCGTCGCCGCCGTCACCGCCGGCCTTGCCGTCACCACTGCCCCGGCCGCCGTCACCGTCGGCCTCGGCCTTGCCGTCACCGCCGTGCCCGTCGCCGGGGCCCTCGGCCCTGGCCTTGCCGCCGCCGTCCCCGTCCTTGTCCCCGCCCTTGTCCCCGTCCTTGTCCCCGCCCTTGTCCCCGTCCCCGGCGCTCTTGCCGTCCTCCCCCACGATGTACGTGCCGTCGTCGCCGCCCGGGGAGTCGCTCCCGGACGACGTGCCCCCGCCCTTCTCCGCGCCGGCCGCCTCCTCCCCCTCCCTTTCCTCTCCTTCCTCCCCTTCCTCTCCTTCCTCTCTTTCCTCCCCCTGCTCCTCCTTCACGGGCCCCCCGGGCACCCACCCCGCGTCCGCGAGCAGCGCCCGCGCCTCCTTGGCGTCCGGGCTGCCGAGCGCCCCGCTGCCGTCGGCGTAGGCGTCCTGGCCGGCCAGCGCGAGGTGGCTGCCGAGGGGCTCGGCCGGCAGGCCCAGGGGGCCCAGGACCGCCTCTGCCAGTTCCTCGCGGTCGACGGCGCGGGCGACGGCCCGGCGCACCCGTTCGTCGGCGAGGGGGCCGTCCGCCCCGTTGAGGGCGAGCTGGGTGTAGGCGGGCTCCAGCGACTTGCGGACCTCGAAGCCGCGCAGGGCGGCCCGCCGGCGCTCGGCCTCCGCGAGGGCCGCGCGCCGCTCCTCGCGGGCGAGGGTCTCCTCGTACGCGGCCTCCTCGTCGGAGCCGTGGGCGATCGCCCAGGAGCGCAGGGCGTCGGCGGCGGACCGCCCCCGGCCGCGCCCGGGGCCGGCGAGGGGCGCCGCGCCCCCGGAAGCGGTGGAGCCGAGCGGGTCGCCGGTGCCGGGCGGGGCGCCGGCCCGGCCGACCTCCCGGGCGGTGGCCGGGTCGACCTCGGCGAGGTCGAGCCGGCCGGCGGTCAGGGCCGCACTCCGCTCGCCGCGCTCCACGGCGCGCAGCACGATCCGCGACAGCTTGGCCGGCTCGCCCCACCAGCGCGGGTTGCGTGCCAGGACGACCTCGTCGGCCTCCCGGTCCACCTTCTCCACGGCGAACGGCCCGGCGGTGACCCCGAGCTTGCGCCGGGCCCCGTCGTTGAAGGAGTCCGGGGTGCCCATGACGTCCTTCGGGTACAGCGGCGTGAACAGGGAGCGCCAGTCGGCGTAGGGGCGGTGGAAGGTGACCTTGACCTCCAGGTCGTTCCTGCCCCGCTCGACCTTCTCGACGCGGTCGTAGCCGGCGTTGCGGGCGGTCCAGTAGGCGCTGTCCCGGCCGGACAGGGCACGCCACTGGGCGGCGAAGTCGGCGGCGCCGATCTCCCGGCCGTCGCTCCAGACGGCCTGCTGGCTGAGCCTGTAGAGGACGACCTGCTTGGGCTCGGTGTCGACCACCTCGGCGGATTCCAGGTAGTCGGGGTGGCGCACCGGGCGGCCGGCGGCGTCCGTGCGGAACATGGCGGGCAGGACGGCCTGGGCGATCCGGGTGGTGGTGGCGTCGGCGTCGGACTGGAAGACGTTCAGCGTGTCCGGCACGGAGTCCGCCGCCCAGCGCAGGGTGCCGCCGTCGGCGACCCGGGCGCGGGCCGCGACGGCGGTGTCCGGGGCGGCGAGCGGCTCGCCCGCGGACTCCTCGGAGCTGCACCCGGCGAGGACGGGGACCACGAGCGCGCCCGCGGTGAGGAGGGCGACCGAGCGCGTGCGGGCGCGTGGTCCGACGCCGACGTGGGACATCTGTCTACCTCCGGAGAGCCGCGGGCGTTGTGTTCACTTCTGGCGGTATATGGAGTTGATCATTTGTATTCAGACGTATGCGGCCACTGAAGAGGAATCGGTTCGGCAACGTACGGAGACACGGCGGACACGTTCCGTGAGGTCACCCGTGCGGGGGAACGCGCGCCCGGAGTGCGCCCGCGCACTCCCACCGATCCCCGCGCGTCCCTTCACAGGGGCGGGTGTGACGCGCGACACTCACAGGCGCACGAACGTCGCCATCCCTGGCCGGCCGGCGTGGCCGTGTCCGACGGAAGTGAGGTCACGTCATGTCCGTGCACGACGAGCTGACGACGATCCAGCGCTGCCTCGACGATCTGTCGCGGGCCGTGGGCCGGCTGGAGCAGCGGGTCGGCCGCGGCGGTCTGGAGATCCGGCGGGTCCGCACCGACGCCGGTCATCTGCGGGAGAGCGTCGCGCTGCTGCGGGCGACCACCGCCGCGGGGGACCTGCCGGCGCAGCGGCGGGACCTCGTCACCATCTCCGACGCCCCGTACGACCTCTCCCTGTGGACGGACTCGGACGACGAGGGTCTCGGCGCCCGCGACCGACGCGCCCCCTGACCCGACCGCACCGACCGGAAACGACCGGACCCGACCGGAGTCGCCCAGTGGCCACTGGCACGGAACCACCCCCCGCCGACCCCCGTCCCCGCGGCGGCGTCCACGCCCCGACGCGTGCCGCCATCAGCGCCCCGCACCTGCGCACCGACCGCTGGTGGCTGGCCCCGGCCGGCACCGCCGCCGGACTGCTCGCGTTCATCGCGTACTCGACGTGGCGGGCGTTCGCCGACGCCGACTACTACGCGGCCCCGTACGTCTCGCCGTTCTACTCCCCCTGCCTGGCCGAGCGCTGCGAGCCGATGCGCTCCGGCCCCAACTGGGAGGTCTTCGGCTCCTGGTGGGGCGTCTCCCCCGCGATCATCATCCTGATCTTCCCGCTCGGCTTCCGGCTGACCTGTTACTACTACCGCAAGGCGTACTACCGCGGCTTCTGGGCCTCGCCGCCCGCCTGCGCGGTGGCCGAGCCGCACCGGACGTACACCGGCGAGTCCCGCTTCCCGCTGGTCCTGCAGAACCTCCACCGCTACTTCTTCTACGCGGCGGTCCTGGTGGCCTGCGTCCTCACCTACGACGCGGTCCTCGCCTTCCGCGACGAGACCTACGCGTGGGGCCACATGGGTCTGGGCACCCTGGTCCTCCTGCTCAACACCGTGCTGATCTGGGCGTACACCCTGTCCTGCCACTCCTGCCGGCACGTCGTCGGCGGCAAGCTCAAGCACTTCTCCAGGCATCCCGTGCGCTACCGCGCCTGGCAGTGGGTGGGCCGGCTCAACGCCCGGCACATGCAGCTCGCCTGGGCCTCCCTGGTGAGCGTGGCGCTCGCCGACTTCTACGTGTACCTGGTCGCGTCCGGTGCCTTCGACGACCCGGCCTTCTTCTAGCCCCCAGCGAAAACAAAGGTGCTTCCGATGTCCGTGGTGGACCGGCAGGAGTGGGACGTCGTCGTGGTGGGCGCGGGCGGCGCCGGGCTGCGCGCCGCCATCGAGGCGCGCGAGCGGGGCGCCCGTACGGCGGTGATCTGCAAGTCGCTGTTCGGCAAGGCGCACACCGTGATGGCCGAGGGCGGCATCGCGGCGGCGATGGGCAACGCCAACGAACACGACAACTGGCAGGTCCACTTCCGCGACACCCTGCGCGGCGGCAAGTTCCTCAACCAGTGGCGGATGGCCGAACTGCACGCCAAGGAGGCCCCGGACCGGGTCTGGGAGCTGGAGACCTGGGGCGCCCTGTTCGACCGTACGCAGGACGGCCGGATCTCGCAGCGCAACTTCGGCGGCCACGAGTACCCGCGCCTGGCCCACGTCGGCGACCGCACCGGCCTGGAACTGATCCGCACCCTCCAGCAGAAGGTCGTCGCCCTCCAGCAGGAGGACCACCGCGCCACCGGCGACTACGAGTCCCGGCTGAAGGTCTTCCAGGAGTGCACGGTCACCCGCGTCCTGAAGGACGGCGGGCACAGCGGGACGGGGGTCCCCCCGGCCGGGGACCCGGGAAGGGTCTCGGGCGTCTTCGCCTACGAGCGCGAGACCGGCCGTTTCCTCGTCCTCGAGGCCCCCGCCGTGGTGCTCGCCACCGGCGGCATCGGCAAGTCCTTCAAGGTGACGTCGAACTCGTGGGAGTACACCGGCGACGGGCACGCCCTCGCCCTGCTCGCCGGGGCGCCGCTGCTGAACATGGAGTTCGTGCAGTTCCACCCCACCGGCATGGTCTGGCCGCCGTCCGTGAAGGGCATCCTGGTCACCGAGTCGGTGCGCGGCGACGGCGGGGTGCTCAGGAACTCCGAGGGCAAGCGGTTCATGTTCGACTACGTCCCGGACGTCTTCAAGGAGAAGTACGCCGAGTCCGAGGCCGAGGCCGACCGCTGGTACGACGACCCGGACCGCAACCGGCGTCCCCCCGAACTGCTCCCCCGCGACGAGGTCGCCCGCGCCATCAACAGCGAGGTGAAGGCGGGCCGGGGCTCCCCGCACGGCGGGGTCTTCCTCGACGTGTCGACGCGGATGCCCGCCGAGGTCGTCAAGCGGCGGCTGCCGTCGATGTACCACCAGTTCAAGGAGCTGGCCGACGTCGACATCACGGCGGAGGCGATGGAGGTCGGGCCCACCTGCCACTACGTGATGGGCGGCGTCGCCGTCGACTCCGACACCGCCGCCGCGCGCGGGGTGCCGGGGCTGTACGCGGCCGGTGAGGTGGCCGGCGGGATGCACGGCTCCAACCGGCTCGGCGGCAACTCCCTCTCCGACCTGCTGGTGTTCGGGCGGCGGGCGGGGTGGCACGCCGCCGAGTACGCGCTCGGCGAACGGGACCGGCCGCGCACGGCCGAGGAGGACATCGGTTCGGCCGCCGCCGAGGCGCTCCGCCCGTTCTCGGCGGAGGCGGAGCCGCGGGAACCCGCCGGCGGGCCCCCGGAGAACCCGTACGCCCTCCACCAGGAACTCCAGCAGACCATGAACGACCTGGTCGGCATCATCCGCCGAAAGGCCGAGATGGAGCAGGCCCTGGAGAGACTGGCCGCGCTGCGGGTACGGGCCCGGCGGGCCGGTGTCGAGGGGCACCGGCAGTTCAACCCGGGCTGGCACCTCGCCCTGGACCTGCGCAACATGCTGCTGGTCAGCGAGTGCGTGGCGCGGGCCGCGCTGGAGCGCACGGAGTCGCGCGGCGGCCACACCCGCGAGGACCACGCCGCGATGGACCGCCGGTGGCGCAACGTCAACCTGCTGTGCCGGCTGACCGACCCGACGGGCGGCCTGGCGGCGACGGACCCGGTGCGCGGCCAGATCACGCTGCACCGGGAGACCACCGAGCCCGTCCGCCCCGACCTGCTCGCCCTGTTCGAGGAGGAGGAGCTGGCCAAGTACCTCGCCGACGAGGAGTTGTACCGATGAGCGACAACGGCGCCTACACCGCCCGGTTCAGGGTGTGGCGGGGCGACACCGGCGGCGGCGCGCTGGAGGACTTCGCCGTCGAGGTGAACGAGGGGGAGGTGGTCCTCGACATCATCCACCGCCTCCAGGCCACCCAGGCCCCCGACCTGGCCGTCCGCTGGAACTGCAAGGCCGGCAAGTGCGGTTCCTGCTCCGCCGAGATCAACGGGCGGCCCCGGCTGATGTGCATGACCCGGATGTCGGTCTTCACCCGCGAGGAGACGGTCACCGTCACCCCGCTGCGCGCCTTCCCGGTCCTGCGGGACCTGGTGACGGACGTCGGCTTCAACTACGCCAAGGCCCGCGAGGTCCCGGCCTTCGTGCCGCCCGCCGGGGTCGGTCCGGGCGAGTACCGGATGGCGCAGGAGGACGTGGACCGCCCGCAGGAGTTCCGCAAGTGCATCGAGTGCTTCCTGTGCCAGGACACCTGCCACGTGGTCCGGGACCACGAGGAGAACAAACCGGCCTTCGCGGGCCCGCGGTTCCTGATGCGGATCGCCGAACTGGACATGCACCCGCTGGACGCGGCGGAGTCGAGCGGCCTGGACCGCAAGCGGACCGCCCAGGACGAGCACGGCCTCGGCTACTGCAACATCACCAAGTGCTGCACGGAGGTCTGCCCCGAGGGCATCAAGATCACGGACAACGCGCTGATCCCCCTGAAGGAACGGGCCGTGGACCGCAAGTACGACCCGCTGGTCTGGCTCGGCTCGAAGATCAGGCGGCGCCGGGAGCGCTGACCCAGTCCTCCCGGTACGCCCGCCAGTCGGCCTCGGTCGCGGCGAAGTCGACGTACAGGGCGACGCCGAAGTCCTCCCGGCCGGGGTCCGTGCGGGACAGGCCGAGGCGGACGCCGCGCACGGCGGCGGGGACGGTCTCGGCGTGGCCCCAGTGGGAGGGGCCGCTCTCGTGGTAGAAGGGCAGGCCCATCAGCAGGTCGGTGGTGGGCGGGGTGACCTCCAGGGCGAGGGAGGTCTGCTGGGCCACGTAGCCGCCGTAGGTGCTCCGCAGGGGCTGCGCGGTGTCGTACGACATGACGGCGATCTGGTCGACCCGGCGGGCGACCCGGCCGAAGTACTGCTGCGACCACCACTTGGGGTGGCCGGTGAGGGCGCCGGCGACGGCGTGCAGGGCCGGGAGCGGGTCGATCTGGTGGGCGGCCACGGAGAGCACGGCGTCGCGCCCGTCCGTCACCCGGCGCACGTCGTCGAGGAGGGCCAGGTAGTCGCCGTCGCCGGAGTGGGCGGGCTCCAGGTCGAAGTGGACGCCGTCGAAGCCCTCGTCGAGGGCCTGCCGGGCCGAGCGCACGACGGCGGCCCGCGTCCCGGCCCGTGCCAGCCGCATGCCGTCCGGGGTCTCGGTGGCGAGGACGTCGCCGAGCCAGGCGTGGACGCGGATGCCGGGCAGTCGCTCGTGGACGGCGTCGGTCAGCCAGGCGGCCTTCGGGTGGCGGGCGCGGGGGAGGGTGCCGTCGTGCTCCAGCGGTCCGGTGTGGACGTACAGGTCGCGGATGCCGGTGGTGGCGAGCCGTCGGCCGAGGGCGGCCAGGTCGGCGTCCGTCTTGCGCCCGTCGACCCAGGCGTGACCGAGCCAGACGGCGTCCTGGTGGCGGGTGCGGGTGCCGTCGGCCGGGTCGCCGGCGTAGTTCAGGCGCAGGGCGGCCTGCGCGGTGAGGACGGGGAGAAGGAGGACGAGGGCGAGCACCAGGGCGGTACGGCGCGGACGGCGGGGCCAGGGTCTGCGCGGAGCGCGGGGGGCCTCGGAAACCCCGGCCGCGGGCGCCTCGCGGGCTTCAGCGGCCCCGGACGCCTCGCGGGCTTCAGCGGCCCCGGACGCCCCGCGGACTTCAGCCGCCCCGGACGCCCCGCGGACTTCAGCCGCCCCGGACGCCCCGCGGACTTCAGCCGCCCCGGACGCCCCGCGGACTTCAGCCGCCCCGGACGCCCCGCGG
>NZ_JBUDHV010000005.1:168820-265547 GCF_054956795.1 Streptomyces sp. SYSU D01066-1
ACTTCGGCGGCCCCGGACGCCCCGGTGGGCGTGGCCGCTTCCGGCCGTTGCTGGCGGCGCGGGGTGTCCGTGCCGTCCGTCGGCTGTTCCATGCCGTGCCCTCCCTCGCCCCGCCCCGGTGGCGGGTGTCACCGGCGGGGACGACGGAGGCGGCGGTACCGGTTGCCGTCCCGGCCGGCGGTCCCGGCGGGGACGCGCGCCGCCTCAGAACAGGCTGAGCAGCGCCTCCGCCGGGTCCGGCAGGCTGGAGTCGCCGCCCGGCAGGGGGAGTTCGAACCACACCGTCTTGCCGCGCGGCGTACGCCGTGACCCCCACGCGGCGCTGAGCATCCCGACCAGTTGCAGGCCCCGGCCGCCCTCGTCGGTGTCGCGGGCGCGGCGGCGGCGCGGCTGGACCAGACCCGCGTCCCAGACCTCGCAGACCAGGGTGCGGTCGAGCAGCAGGCGGAGCCTGATCTCGCCCTCGCCGTACCGCAGGGCGTTGGTGACCAGCTCGCTCACCAGCAGTTCCGTGGTGTCGACGAGCGGTTCCAGACCCCACTCGGTCAGCTGGACGCGGGCGTACTCCCGGGCCCGGCCCACGCTGCGCGGCTCGCGCGGCAGCGCCCAGTCGCCGACGGACTCGGCGGGCAGCCCCTGCACCCGGGCCATCAGCAGCGCGATGTCGTCCTCGCCGTGGTGGGAGTCGAGGGTGTGCAGGACGTGGTCGCAGACGTCCTCCAGGTCCCGGTGGGTGCCGGCGCGGGGCGGCGCGGCCGAGGGGCGGGCCGGGCCGGTCAGCGCGCCCACGAACGCCTGGAGCCCCTCGTCCAGCGGATGGTCGCGGCTCTCGACGAGTCCGTCGGTGTAGAGCGCGAGCAGGGCGCCCTCGGGCAGTTCGACCTCCACCTCCTCGAAGGGCTCCCCGCCGACGCCGAGCGGCAGGCCGGGCGGGACGTCCAGCATCAGGGCGGGCTCGCCCGGCTCGACCAGGACGGGCGGCAGGTGCCCGGCGTTGGCGAAGGTGCAGCGCCGGGTGACGGAGTCGTAGACGGCGTAGACGCAGGTCGCCAGGTACACCTCGGAGAGGTCTGCCTCGCGGGGGCGGCGGGCGGCCCGGGTGGCCTGCTGGACGCCGCCCGCGAACGCCTGCGAGGGGCCGCCGGGGGCGCCGAGGCCCCGGGCGATCTCGTCGAGCTGCCCGAGCACCTCCGCCGGTTCGAGGTCGAGCTGGGCCAGCGTCCGTACGGCGGTGCGCAGTTCGCCCATCGCGACGGCGGCCCGCAGGCCGCGGCCCATGACGTCGCCGACGACCAGCGCGGTGCGGTGCCCGGGGAGTTCGATGACGTCGAACCAGTCGCCGCCGACCTCGCTGGGCCGGCCGGTGGCCGCGTTGCCGGGCAGGTAGCGGCAGGCGATGTCGAGGCCGGACGCCTCCGGGTCGCCGGGCGGCAGCAGGGACCGCTGGAGTATCAGCGCCCGCTCGTGCTCGCGGCGGTAGAGGCGCGCGTTGTCGATGCAGACGGCGGCGCGGGCGGCCAGTTCCACGGCGAGCCCGCGGTCGCGGTCGCCGAACGGCTCGCTGCCCTTGGTCCGGGCGAACTGGGCGAGGCCCACCACCGTGTCGTGGGCGACCATCGGCACGGCGAGCGTGGACTGCACCAGGCCGCCCTCCTCGGCCGGGACGGTGCGCGGGCGGCCGGTGCGCAGCGCGTCGGCGCACGGGGAGGTGAAGGGGTAGTGGTGGACGGCACCGACCTGGACGCGGGTCCCGGTGCCGAGGAAGGGAATGTCGGCGACGGCGCTGGCGTAGGCGACCCGGCGCAGTTCGGCGCTGCCGTCGGCGAGGCCGGGCGGTGTCTCGTCGCCGGTCAGCAGGCCCTGGTAGAGGTCGACGGTGGCCAGGTCGCAGAAGCCGGGGACGACGACGTCGAGGAGTTCGCGGGCGGTGGTCTCCAGGTCGAGGGAGGTGCCGATGCGGGCCCCCGCGTCGTTGAGGAGGGCGAGGTTGCGCCGGGCGGCGGCGGCCTCGCGGGCGGCGGCGCGGCGGGCGGTGACGTCCGTGCCGAGCCAGGCGATCCCGATGGGGCGGCCCGAACCGCTGTGCACCCGGTAGAGGTTGACCGACCAGTGGCGGCGCTCGTCGGAGCCCGGCCGGAAGCCGGTGACGTGCATGTCGGTGATGGACTCGCCGGTCTCCAGCACCCGGCGCAGGGTCGCGGTGATCCGGTCGCCCTCGCCGCGCGGCAGGTAGTCGTGGACGCCCCGGCCGCGGTGGTCGTCGGGGGTGCCGCCGAAGACGGAGGCGAACCGCTGGTTGACGCGGCGCACCTTCAGATCGGTGTCGATCAGCAGGAACCCGAACGGAGATTGACCGAAAATGGACTGCGAGGCGGCGAGGTCGGTCTCGATGCTCCGCAGGGTGCGGACGTCCACGACGACGCAGACGGCGGCCTTCTCGCCGTCCCGGGTCCGGGTCGGCATGACGTAGACCTCGGCGAGGCCGCGCTTGCCGCACTCCCCGCCCTCGCCGTGCGGGACGCGGAAGGGGACGACGCCGGTCCACTCGCGTCCGTCGAGGATCTCTGCCATCTTGCGCTGACCGCGTTCGCGCAGGTCGGGGTCGATGAAGACGTCGATGGGGTCCATGCCGAGGGCCCGTTGCGCGGGGATGCCGAAGATCTGCTCGGCGCGCAGACTCCACTGGTCCACCAGCCCGTCGGGGCCGATGGAGAAGGAGGCGACCTTGATGTAGTCGTAGATGGAGCCGGGCGGACTGCTCTGCCACATGGTGTCGCCGGGCAGGGCTTCGCCGCGTCCCGCGGGCACCGCGGCCCCGCCCGCGGCGCCGGCCCGCGCACCGTTCGGCGCGCTCTCGGTCTCCTCGGACCCCGTGGCCCTCGCTGGTATCTCGCTCACGCGAACCGTCCCCTCCAGCTCACCGCGTCCGGCACCGGTCACCGGGGGCGGCTGTCCGCAGTATCCAGCACTACGGCGCCGCACAACACGGTGTTCACGATCACAGCACGGTCCCTGTGCTTTCCGGACCGGACCGTGACAACACTTCCAGTCTTCTAACCAGCGGACACGCCATCGAACCACGACTTCGGCAACGGTCCACCCCGCGGACACGCCGATACGGAGCGTGACGACCGCTCACCCGGCCGGAGCGAGTTCGAACCACACCGTCTTGCCCGTCTCCCCCCGCCGCGTCCCCCAGCGGCGCGCGGCGGCGGCGACCATGCGCAGCCCCCGGCCGCCCTCGTCCTCGGGGCGGGCGGACCGCTCGTGGGGCAGGACGGGGAGCCGGTCGGAGACCTCCACGCGCAGCACACCGTCGGGTCCGACCGGTGCGACCAGCCGGACTCCGATGGGGCCGACGGCGTACCGCAGGGCGTTGGTGACCAGTTCGCTGACGAGCAGGACGGTGATGTCACCGACGCCGTCGAGGCTCCAGTCGCGCAGCCGGCCGCGCACCAGGGAGCGGGCGGCGCCGACGGCGTCCGGTTCCGCGGGGAAGATCCACTCGGCGCAGTCGCCTTCGGTGCCGGTCACTCCACTCACTCCCCGGCCGGTGGATGCCCACTTCACGCCCATCCGTTTTCGTGGGGTTAATGGGCTCATACCCGATTCGCGCAGCGGGTATCGCCCGGAGGGCGCACTGCGGCACGAACGGTGCACAGGAGGACGCGCGCGGGGAGGCGCGCACAGGGAGGCGCACACGGGAGGCACGCGCGGAAGGGCACGCGCGGGGAGGCACGCACCGGCTCACGCCGCGCCGGACTCCCCCGGTGCCCCGAGGTGGGCGAGCACCTGGCGGACGGCCGGCACGTCCTGTTCGAGCCAGGGCACGTCCCAGATCCGGGCGGGGGCCAGCCAGCGCAGTTCGTCGTGGTCCTGGAGCGGCTCGGGGGCGGCGGAGCCGGGGAGCAGGCGCGCGGTCCACACCTCGAGGACGTACGGGGATCCCAGCGGCCACCGTCCCGCGATCCGCTCGCCCGTCCGGACGTCCACACCGAGTTCCTCGCGCAGCTCCCGTACGAGCGCGGCCTCGGGCGTCTCGCCCTCTTCCACCTTGCCGCCGGGCAGCTCCCACCGTCCGGCCAGTTCCGCCGGCGCGCTGCGGCGCGCGGCGAGCAGGCGCCCGCCGTCGAGCAGGGCGGCCCCGACCACGATCCGTTCCGTCATGCGCCGGAGCCTACGGGAGGGGACGCGGCCCGCCCGCGATCGGCACCGCGGGTCCTGACCGGCGGACGTCCGCCGCCGCCGGTCGACCGACGCCCGCCGCCCCCACCGGCCGGCCGACGCCGGGCACCCGTCGCGGTCGGCCGTGGTCGGAGGTGGTCGGACGTGGTCAGAGGGCCGTCGTCGGTCGTCATGGACCGGCCGCTGTCGGCCAGCATGCGCCGGCCGCCGGTGGTCGGCCGTCATGGACCAACCGTCATCGGCCGACCGCCATCGGCCGACCGCCATCGATCGGTCGCCGTCAGTCGGTCGTCATGGACCGGCCGCCATCGGTCGTGATCGGTCGACCGGCCGTCATCGGTCGACCGGCCTCCGCCAGTCGGCCGTCGTCAGTCGGCCGTCGTGCCGTTCTGCCCGATCCGCTCGACCCAGTACATCTGCTTGGCGCCGCGGCCCCCGAGGCTGTCCGCGATCTTCTGGGCCTCGGCCCGGGTCGCGTACCTGCCCACCCGGTAGCGATGGCCGTTGTCGTCCTGCCGCACGACCAGCCAGGGCAGAGTGACCGTGCCGTCATTCATCGTGCCCCTCCACTTCGCGCCCATGGCCGTCCCGCACCCCGCCCGCCAAGGAAACCGCAGTCCGCATATGCCCGACCTTACGCCCTGCCTTCACGCACCGAATACGGCTTTTTACAAAAGGGTACGCAACCAGCCATAACGCGGGGGCGTGCGGAGCCGAACGCGCCCTGGCCGGGCGGCGGCCTCCCGGACCGGGGCGTCCGCCGGGCCCGCCGGGCCCACCTGCGGGAACGGCCGGGCCGCCCGGCCGCCGCCGGGAGCGGCGGGCGCCGGGGAGACGGGGGCGGCACCCCGGCAAGGGGCGCGCGAGGCGCGGGAGGCGTGCGCCATCTCACACCGGCGCCCTGCGCGCCGTACGTCCGGCCCCGTGACGGGGCTACTTCACCGGCAGGTGGTACGCCACCCGGAACCGGTCCGCCGGGATCACCACGTCGGCCGTCTCGACCGCGCGGCCGGAGGCGAAGAACGTGCGCTGGACGACCAGGACGACATGGCCGGGGACACCGCCCAGGGTCAGCAGTTCCTCCGCGAGGCCGGGGCGGGCGCCGACCTCCTCGGTGACGTTGTCCACGACGATGTCGATGGCGGCCATGCGCTCGACGACGCCCATCCCGCCCAGGGGGCCTTCCTCGGGCAGCATCACGGGCGTGCGGCCTGTGACGGCGAGCGGCTCCCAGGAGGTGGAGAGCATGACCGCGTCGCCGCCCTCGCGGAAGACGTACTTGGTGCGCATCACGCGCTCGCCGGGCTCGATGCCGAGCCGCTCGGCCACGGCGGCGCCCGCCTCCGTCTGCTCGCTGCTGGACTCCCAGGTGCCGCGCGCCCCGGCGTCGGCCTGCTCCTGCCGGTAGGGCGTGGCCCCGCCGGCCGGACGGTAACCGGAGCGGGCGATGCGCCGGGGCACCGGACGCTCGCGCACGTACGTCCCCGAGCCGGAACGCCCCTCGACCAGGCCCTCGGCCATGAGGACCTTGCGGGCCTCCAGCGCGACGGTGTCCGAGACGCCGTACTCCTCGCGGATCCTGGCCTGGGAGGGCAGGCGGGTGTGAGGCGGCAGCAGACCGTCGACGATCTTCTTGCGCAGATCCCCCGCGACACGCAGATACGCCGGCTGCTCACCGAATGCCACTGGCCGCTCTCCCGTCGGGTTGTACAGACGGCAACAGCCTGACAACCGTAGGTTGTCCCAGGCAAGCAAAGGCCAGAGGATCACTCGATGTGATGACATGCGGCGGCCACGGGTTTTGTCCGGGATTTCTCCGCGGATCTCCCCACCCGTCTCCTCCGGCCGCACCCCTCTCGCGGCCCCCCTTCCGTACCTCTCACACCTCGAAGCCGGGGTCGTCCCCCTCCGTCCCCTCCCCCGTGTCGCCCGTCTGGTACTCCGGCGGGGTGGTGGCCAGCCCCAGGGCCTTGCGCGCGGCGACCGAGGCGGCGGGGGCGATCAGGTCGTAGCCGGCGTCGTAGTGCTCGTAGAAGGTGTCCGCGTCGGTGGCCCGCGCGGCCTCGGCCCACTCCTCGCGGGCCGCGTCCAGGTCCTCGGCCAGGTCGGCGACCGGCCGCTCGGCGCCGGCCGGCCAGGCGCGCCCGCGCAGTCGCCCGGTCTGCTCGGCGAGCGCGCTCTCCATCCGGCCCGCCCAGTCCCGGTGACCCGGCAGGTCGTCCTCGATGTACTCGGTCACGGGCTCGGACTCCAGCGCCTCGTCGAGGAGCCCGGCCGCCTCCAGGAAGGCGACCTGGTCGGCGTCGAGCGTCGTCTCGTCGTTGCGCAGCGAACCGGTCAGGACGTCGCCCCGCGACGCCCCGCCGAACAGGCAGGTGACCTCGCGGTCGCCCGTCCGCCAGCTCTGCCGGGTCGGCGTGAGGTAGTAGATGTCGACGTCGGAGGGCAGGGCCCAGGCGTCCATGGCGTAACCGGCGCGCAGCGCGTAGCACTTCTCGTCGGCCGTGCGGGTGACCGAGTCGTCCCCCGGGAAGGACCCGTCGGCCAGTTCGAAGACGGCGAACACCTCACCGTCGTGCGCGCCCGCGCAGGGCACCTGGTCGATGTCGTACGTCACGCCTTCCAGCGAGCCGTCGGGGGTGTCGAAGCACTGTCCGGTATCGAGGGAGTACGCGGTGCCCTCACCACTCGCCGCCTCCCTGAGACCCTGCCAGAAGGCGGACGCGCCCCCCGTGGTGAGCACCACCGCCCACAACACGAGCCCCACCGAGGACAGCACCGCCCCGGCCACCGCGAACGCCGTGCCGCGCTCGCCCCGCCGCCTGATCTGACTGAGCGCGACGACCCCCAGCACCAGCCCGACGGCCGGCAGGAAGCACAGCAGGCCGAGCACGAGGGCGGAGATGGCGATCCCGTTGACGGGAGCCGGGCGGGGCGGCGCGTAGGGCCGGCCCCAGGCCGGGTGGGGCGGCGGCGGTATGGACACGAGTACCGTGCTCCTGACTCGGGCGGCGGCGCGCAGGCGTCCGCGGACGTGCCGTACCGCTGCCTGCCGTACGGCTGGGCGCATCGTAAGCGCGAAGCGGCGGGTACGCGGAGTCGGTTCCCGGTGGGGAGGGCTGAACCCGCGCCCGCCCGAACGGAGCCGGGGCGGCGCCCGCCCGGGTCCGACGCCGTGCGGCGCGCGCCGCGGGAGCACCCGGACGCCGAGGGAACGCCGCTGATCACGTGAGCGACCGGGGGCGTGCGCGGACATCCGCGGTGTGGCGGGGGTCCGTCACCACCGGGATGTCCCTTCGCCCGTGGACGAGGCGTGGGGGCGCGTCCGCCCTTTCGTCCCGGCCTTCCTTCCCGGGGCGGGAACGCCGGCGCCGGCCCGGTCGTCACCGGCGGCGGTGAGACGGGCGGCGCGGTCGAACAGGACTCCGTCCTCCCCCCCCTCCTTGGGATGTGTAAAGAACTTGACTCATGAGTCGACAAGGTCTTTACATGTAGGCATGTTTGATGACACCCACCTCGCTCGACGAGCGGAAGAACTTCGGGTCACTGCCGGCGATCACTACCGGAAGGCAGCCCAGTACGACGCGCAGGGCAGCGAAGCCCAGGCTGAGCAGGCACGCGAAGCAGCGGTCCGCTCCACACAGAGGGCCGAGATACACGAACGCCTCAAGGGACGTCCCTGGTCTGCCATGGCCATGGCCTGGCTCATCGGAGCTGACCCGGAGGAGGCACGCAAGCTCCTCGACCAGGTGGAGCGAGTTCCGGCTGAGGAGTTGCTGACCCATGGGGATCGCGACCCGCACCTGGAGTACCGCATCGCTACTCTCCAAGGCCGCGCATGCGAGTGGGCGATGGCCAACGCGATGCGTAATGGCACAGCCGACAGCGTCGTGGACGAAGTGCTCCGCATGGAAGAGCTGGGAGTCGAGGTCAACATCGCTGCCCTTGCTCGCATGACAGGCATCTCTCGGCAGACGCTTCACGCCCGCCTGCGCAAGGTGCGTGCTTTCGAGTAGTCACCCCATAGGCCCTCGCGTCATACGTCTCAACCGGACGGTGCGGGGGCTTTCGCCTGCTGTGCCAGCACGTCGTGTCCAAATGGACGGGGCGCCGCTACTCAGCCCGCACAACGAGGGCGAGAGAGGTGCAGACTCGCCGAAAGCTCTGATGCCCAGTCCTGCCGGTGTGGCGCATGCACTCCAGGTCGACGGCTGCCCCGTCCTCCGAAGGCTCGGCCTTCCAGTCGCAGTTCAGGCACTCCGCTTCGAACGTCACGTCGGTTCCGGGGTGCCGTGTGATCCGGTGCTCGACGTAGCGCAGGATCGCCCTGGTCACTCCTCGCCTCCGTGTGCTTCGCCGAGGTGCGCTCGCAGGGCCACGTTCACATCCGTCGCCTTGGAGTAGTCGCACGACGAGACGGCGTTGGTTCGCCGCACCGCGAGTTCAAGACAGTGCCGACAGCCGGAGACCGGCTCAGGCTGGGCGCTGGGCAGGGGCAGGTACACGGGTCCCGACTGGATGCTGGCGCTTGTTCGCATGGCTCTCCCGACTCCGATCTCCTCTGATCACATCGTCGGGCCGCTCACTTGGCGCGCCTAGCGTCTTTCCTGTTGCCGCAAGAACTCGTCCCGGACGTCCTCGACGAGGCTGTGCATGTCGTCGCCGTAAAGCGCCACGGCAGCGAATCTGTCGAACGTGTCGACGTACGTCTGGACGTCCCGCGGGTCCCGCGTCGTCACCTCCGAGTGGAAGGTCTCGACGATGACAAGGCTGTCGTCGTGGATGCTGAAACAGGTCATGGGGAAGTCCGGCTTCCGGCCGGCTTGAGAGACAACGCCGATGGATACGGCGGGGAGCCGTGACAGGGACACAAGACGGTCGAGCTGTACGGCCATGACAGTGGGCTCGCAGATCAGCCACCGCAGCACATGCTCGCAGATGACGAAGTCGAACGACCGCCCGTCCTCGTACAGCGCGGCTTGCCGCTCCAGCCGGGCCGCCACCGTCCGTGCCTTGGTTTCGTCCGGCAGAGCTGGCGGCAGGGAGAACACCGCCGTGGCGTACTCAGGAGTCTGGAGAAGGCCAGGGATGAGCTGCCCCTGGAACAGCCTGAGCGCCTTCGTGTTGGCCTCGATGCCCTTGATCGTGTTCTGGTGCTTCCACGCCCCCATACGGCGCAGCAACCGCCACGCCGTGGCTTCCGTGGCCTCGACCCGGGCCGCCGCGAGGAACTGTTCCTTGGCCTCCTCGGAAACTCCAAGGGCGGACAGGACGAGGTCGACGTCCTGCACCGTGGGCATGGTCCGGCCGTTCTCGATCTTCGAGAGCTTGGCTGCGGACATGGAAGCCCTGCGGGCCACTGCGCTGCCGGTCAGTCCCGATGCCTCGCGCAGTGTCCGCAGCGCTCTTCCGACGGATTCCGTGGTCAGTGGTGCCGCTCCCGGTAGGTCGCAAACGGCACGGCCCGGGAGAGCGCCAGGTCCCGGTATCCCCGGTACTCCGGGAGGCGGTCGACGGGGAGGAGTTCACCGCCGAGGAACCGGCCCTCGGGGGTGTAGTGCATCCGGTACACGTCGCGGTCGTCGAAGAGCCAGAAGTCATGGTCGGGCAGACCGTCCACGTCCTGCTCGGCCAGGTCGATGATGCCGATCGACTCACCAGCCTTGATGTTGCCGGGGTAGGCCGCCAGCTCGTAGCGCAGGTAGTCGGTCAGCGGGGAGCGCAGGACGTGGACGCGGGACACCTGCTTGCCTTTGTCGGTCATGGACCGCACCCACGGGTTGTCGTCCCACTCCGGCCCCATGTCCTCGCCGGCCAGGAAGCGCGCGATCTCCTCGCGCTCCTCCTCCACGTCGTATTCGGCCAGCGTCTCCAGCCGGAACGCGGTCCGCTCGAACGTCTCGAAGAGGCGCCCGAACTCCTCACCGGTGAGCACGGAAGTACTCCTCCAGCACGGCCGCGGGGACCATGACCGCCGTCTCACCCTCAGGCAGATCGAGCTGCGCCAGCCGCTCAGGGGCGTTGATCACGTACCCCTGTACGACGTACTCCTTGCCGTCGTCCGTACCCCACAGGGTGGGGCAGGTGCCGTTCTTGCAGTCCGGGTCTCCCGAGAGCTTCCGCAGCGGTGCGCCCATGGCTTTCCCCCTCCTGTCGACAGGCTTGGTCAAGCCGATGCTTCCGACCTGCCAACTTCCGGGTCAAGCTCCCCGGCTTTCCAGAACAGGAAACCTTACCGGACACGCGCCTACTCGCCGGTGAGAGAGTGAGTCAGATCCGTCTTCGCGAGCTGAGCTCCTGCTTCCAGTACTCCCCGCTACACGGCCGTTGGTAGCGAAAGAACATCGCATACGTGACGGCCATATCGAAGTCTGCATCAGCGAAGTACTCATCGCCGCCGAACAGGCCCCAGTGGCGCGAGCAGCACTCTTTGAGCACCCGCTCCGTTTCACCTGTGTTGGAGTGCAGCACGGAGATCCACCAGCTACATATCTCCGCACCACGGACCTTGGCATCCCAGCCGTGCCGCTTGATCCGTTGCCTGGCGTCAGCGGTCCTTCCAACCTTCACGACCCCATCGGAAAATTCGACGACATAGAGCCAGCCGCACGGAGAGGAGTGCTCACACTCAGTCCTGTAGGCATGGCTGGGGCGAGTGCCCTTCGGACCATAGAGCCCAGGCGTGCACCGCTCGTCGATATCGAGGAACCCATACCCCTCGCCCACGTCGCCCCCCGACGATCGTCCCTGAAGACCTGCCCAGTCGAACCGAACCATATTCGACCACCGATGCCGCATGGGCCTTCATCGGAGGTCTCGGCACCAGCCAGACAGAGGATGGCACAGTCAGCACACTCAGGTCTCTTGATCAGCACACTCACTCGCGCCGTAGCCCCAGTTCAGGGCCGGTCAACCCTCGTCAGCACGTCAGCACCAAGTCAGCACAGGACCCGGAAAAGGCCGGAATCAACAGGAGAAAACAAGAAGGGGCCAGACCGTGAGATCTGGCCCCTGACCTGGGGTTTTACCCTCTGATCTGCATCTCAGCCGATCAAGGAATCACCCGCTACACGTTGAAGCGGAACTCCACCACGTCCCCGTCCCGCATCACGTAGTCCTTCCCCTCCATGCGCGCCTTCCCCTTGGCGCGGGCCTCCGCGACCGAGCCCGTCTCCACCAGGTCGTCGAAGGAGATGACCTCCGCCTTGATGAAGCCCTTCTGGAAGTCGGTGTGGATGACGCCGGCGGCCTCGGGGGCGGTGGCGCCCTTCTTGATGGTCCAGGCGCGGGACTCCTTGGGGCCGGCCGTCAGGTAGGTCTGGAGGCCGAGGGTGGCGAAGCCGACGCGGGCGAGGGTGGCGAGGCCGGGCTCCTCCTGGCCGACGGACTGGAGGAGTTCGAGGGCCTCGTCCTCGTCCAGTTCGGCCAGGTCGGCCTCCAGCTTGGCGTTGAGGAAGATCGCCTCGGCGGGGGCGACCAGGGCGCGCTGCTCGTTCTTGAACTCCTCGTCGGTCAGCTCGTCCTCGTCGACGTTGAAGACGTAGAGGAAGGGCTTGGTGGTGAGGAGGTGCAGGTCGTGGAGGAGCTCGGCCCGCTCGGTGTTCTGGACGATGCCGTGGGCGAAGAGGGTGTCGCCCTTCTCCAGGATCTCCTTGGCCTCCTCGACGGCCTTGACCTTGGGAGCGACGTCCTTCTTGATGCGCGACTCCTTCTGGAGGCGCGGCAGGACCTTCTCGATGGTCTGGAGGTCGGCGAGGATCAGCTCGGTGTTGATCGTCTCGATGTCGTCCCCGGGCGAGACCTTGCCGTCGACGTGGACGACGTTCTCGTCCTTGAAGGCGCGGATGACCTGGCAGATCGCGTCGGACTCGCGGATGTTCGCGAGGAACTTGTTGCCCAGGCCCTCGCCCTCGCTTGCGCCCCGCACGATGCCCGCGATGTCGACGAAGTCGACCGTGGCGGGGAGGATCTTCTCCGAGGAGAAGATCTCGGCCAGCTTCGTCAGGCGGGGGTCGGGGACGCCCACGACGCCGACGTTGGGCTCGATCGTGGCGAACGGGTAGTTGGCCGCCAGCACGTCGTTCTTGGTCAGGGCGTTGAACAGGGTCGACTTGCCGACATTCGGCAGGCCGACGATTCCGATCGTGAGCGACACGTTGCGACTTCCCGTACGTGAGGGTGCGGAGGGAGCGGGGGCCCGGGCGGGGCCGATCCACCAGTCTACGGGGTGTGCGGTACGGAGTACGCGGGCAGTCGAACGCGTGGCCAGACCGGTCCCCGGCGTGTCCGAGAGCCGGTTCCGCACATCGACCGACCTAAGTTGGACCAGTGGAGCAACACAGGACGCGACCTGCGCGATACGGACCGCGAAGCGGGCGCCCGCCGCTGCCCCCGCAGGGCCGGGCGGAGCGGGGCCTGCCGCCGGGGCGCGGGAGTGCCGGCGGGCCGTTGGACGACCGCGGCGCGCAGGACGCGCGGGGCGTGCCGGCCCGGGCTCCCGCCCGGGTGCCGGGTCCGGGGGGCCGGCGGTTCCCCAAGGCCGCCGCGCGCGGCCCCGCGGCGGCCCGGCCGCCCGGGCCGGCCTCGGCTCGGGCGGCGGGGCTGCTGCGGGGCCCGAGGCTGACCGGGCTGGGCTGCGGCCTGTTCTGCGCGGCGGTGATGCTCGGGACCGGGTTGCTCGACCTGGTGCTGTTCGGGGCGTCGCGGACGGTGTACGGCGTGCTGTTCCTGCCGGTCTGCGTGCTGACCGCCTGCTGGGTGCGCCAGGCCGACCTGCTGACCGCGCCGATCGTGGTGCCGATCGCCTTCGCCCTGGGGCTGACCACCCTGACGGACGGCGGTGACGGCTTCACCGGCGCGCTGACCGGGTTCGTGACCGCGCTGGCCACGGAGGCCGGGTGGCTGTACGGCGGGACACTGATCGCCGGATCGGTCGTGATCGTGCGCCGGGTCCGGCTGGTACGGCGCCGGATCGCCGCCCGGGCCGGGCGCGCACCGGCCTGAGCGCGGCCGGCCCGTCCCGCCGGCCTGAGCGCGGCCGGCCCGTCCCGCCGGCTCACGAGGTCCGCCCCCTCCTGCTGACCGGGGAAGCCCGCCCCTCCCGCCGACCGGCCCCGCGCCGCTCAGCCCGCGGCCGGCTGTCCCTCCGCCGCCCGCATCGCCGCGCCGACGATCCCCGCGTTGTTCTGCAGCTGGGCCGGGACGATCTCCGCGCGGATGCCGTCGAGGTGGGGCAGGAACTTGTGCGCTTTGCGGCTGACCCCGCCGCCGATGATGAACAGCTCGGGCGAGAAGAGCATCTCGACGTGGGCGAGGTAGGCCCGTACCCGGTGCCCCCAGTGCTCCCAGGACATGTCGTGGTCGTCCTTGACCTTGCTGGAGGCCCGCTTCTCGGCCTCGTGGCCGTCCAGCTCCAGGTGGCCCAGCTCGGTGTTGGGGACGAGGACGCCGTCGGTGAAGACGGCGCTGCCGATGCCGGTGCCGAAGGTGAGCAGGACGACCGTGCCCGCACGGCCGCGGCCCGCGCCGAAGTGCATCTCCGCGACACCCGCCGCGTCCGCGTCGTTGACGACGGTCACCGGCAGGCCGCCCAGGCGGTCGCTGAACAACGCGCGCGCGTCCCGGTCGACCCAGCTCTTGTCGACGTTGGCCGCCGTACGGACGGTGGCGCCCCCGGTGACCACACCCGGGAAGGTCAGGCCGACCGGGCCGGTCCAGCCGAAGTGCTCGACGACTTCCCGTACCCCGTCGGCCACCCCGTCCGGCGTCGCCGGGTGCGGGGTGAGCACCTTGCAGCGCTCCTGGGCCAGATCGCCCCTGTCGAGGTCCACAGGGGCGCCCTTGATGCCCGAGCCGCCGATGTCCACGCCGAAGATCTGCATGGCACCACGTTACGGCCTGCGACTGACAGTCACTCCCCCGAGGTGCCGGAACCGCCGCGCTCGGCGACCAGCGCCGCCGCCTCCTCGCGCAGGTCCCGGCGCAGCTCCTTGGGGAGAGAGAAGGTGATGGACTCCTCGGCCGCCTTGACGATCTCCACGTCCGCGTAGCCGCGCGCGGCGAGGTACTCCAGTACCTGCTCGACCAGGATCTCCGGGACGGAGGCGCCGGAGGTGACGCCGACCGTCGTGACCCCCTCCAGCCAGGTCTCGTCGATCTCGTCGGCGAAGTCGACCAGGTACGCGTCGCGGGCGCCGGCCTGCTTGGCGACCTCGACCAGCCGCTTGGAGTTGGAGGAGTTGCGGGAGCCGACGACGATGACGAGGTCGGCCTCGGCGCCCATCTGCTTCACCGCGAGCTGACGGTTCTGCGTGGCGTAGCAGATGTCGTCGCTGGGCGGGGAGATGAGCTGGGGGAACTTCTCCTTCAGGGCGTCGACGGTCTCCATGGTCTCGTCGACGGAGAGCGTGGTCTGGGAGAGCCAGACCACCTTGGACTCGTCCCGGACCTCGACCTTGGCGACGTCGCCGGGGCCGTCGACGAGCTGGATGTGCTCGGGTGCCTCGCCGGAGGTGCCGATGACCTCCTCGTGGCCCTCGTGGCCGATGAGGAGGATGTCGTAGTCGTCCTTGGCGAAGCGGACCGCTTCCTTGTGGACCTTGGTGACCAGGGGGCAGGTCGCGTCGATGGTGGCGAGCCGGCCACGCTCGGCCTCTTCATGGACGACGGGGGCCACGCCGTGCGCGGAGAACATGACGATGTTGCCCGGGGGGACCTCCTCCGTGCGCTCGACGAAGACGGCTCCCTTCTTCTCCAGGGTCTGCACGACGTACTTGTTGTGGACGATCTCGTGCCGGACGTAGACGGGAGCGCCGTACTGCTCCAGCGCTTTCTCGACGGCGATCACGGCGCGGTCCACACCCGCGCAGTAGCCACGGGGGGCGGCGAGCAGGACACGGCGGCCAGGCGAAGCAGTCATGCGGTCCATCGTACGGGCGCGTTCGGCGGGTCGGAGATCGCGTGGGGGGCGCATCGGCGGAGAGACGGGGGAGGCGCTGTACGAGTACGGGCGCGGGCGCGGTGTCCGGGACCGGCACGGCGGCCCCGGGGGCCGGGTCCGCGGCCGGCCGCGCCCACGCGGCGGGGCCGGGTGCGTCACACGCCCCCGCGCCCCTCGGGGGCGTTTCCCGTCCCCGGCCTGTCAGTGGGGCCCGTTACGCTCGCGGCATGGCGGTGAACACGAGTCCGGAGTCCCCTCTGCCCGTGGGCGAGGTGTCGCGGCTCATCGGAAGCTGGATCGACCGGCTCGGCGCGGTCTGGGTCGAGGGGCAGATCACCCAGCTGTCGCGGCGGCCGGGCGCGGGGGTGGTGTTCCTGACCCTGCGCGATCCCTCGCACGACATCTCGGTGAGCGTCACCTGCTACCGGCAGGTCTTCGACGCGGTCGCCGACGTGATCGGCGAGGGCGCCCGCGTGGTGGTCCACGCCAGACCCGACTGGTACGCGCCGCGCGGGCAGCTGTCGCTGCGGGCCGCCGAGATCAAGCCGGTGGGGGTGGGCGAGCTGCTGGCCCGGCTCGAACAGCTCAAGAAGGCGCTCGCGCGCGAGGGGCTGTTCGCGCCGGAGCGCAAGAAGCCGCTGCCGTTCCTGCCGCACCTCGTCGGCCTGGTGTGCGGGCGTGCCTCGGCCGCCGAGCGGGACGTGCTGGAGAACGCCCACCGCCGCTGGCCCGCCGTCCGCTTCGAGGTGCGCAACGTCGCGGTGCAGGGCGTGCACGCGGTGCCGCAGGTCGTCCGGGCGGTGAAGGAGCTGGACGCGATGGACGAGGTGGACGTGATCGTCGTGGCGCGCGGCGGCGGCAGCGTGGAGGACCTGCTGCCGTTCTCCGACGAGCAGCTGGTCCGCGTGGTCGCCGAGTGCCGTACGCCGGTGGTCTCCGCCATCGGGCACGAGCCGGACAACCCGCTCCTGGACCACGTGGCCGACCTGCGCGCCTCCACGCCGACCGACGCCGCCAAGAAGGTGGTGCCGGACGTCGGGGAGGAGTACGAGCGGGTACGGCTGCTGCGGGACCGGGCGCGGCGCTGCGTGGCGGCGTTCGTCGACCGCGAGGAGCGGGGGCTGGCGCACGCGCTGGCCCGGCCGTCGGTACAGGACCCGTACCGCATGATCGACGAGCGCGCGGAGCAGGTGACGGCCCTGCTGGAGCGGGGCCGGCGCGCCCTGCGCCACCACCTGGACCGCGCCGACTCGGAGCTGACGCACACGCACGCGCGCGTGGTGGCCCTCTCCCCGGCCGCGACCCTCGAACGGGGGTACGCGGTACTGCAGCGGGCCGACGGCCGGGCGGTCCGGGACCCCGCCGAGGTCGCGGCGGGCGAGGCGCTGCGCGCGCGGGTCTTTGGGGGCGATTTCTCCGTACGGGTCGACGCATAGGGTGAGTGGATGACCAGCGAGGTGGAACAGACGGCGGCCCGTACCGAGGCGCTCGGTTACGAGCAGGCCCGGGACGAGCTGATCGAGGTCGTACGACGGCTGGAGGCGGGCGGGACGACGCTGGAGGAGTCCCTGGCCCTGTGGGAGCGGGGCGAGGAGCTGGCGAAGACCTGCCGGCGCCGGCTGGACGGGGCCCGGGCCCGGCTGGACGCGGCCCTGGCCGAGGAGGCGGGGCCCGGGGATTCGGACGACGCCTCCTAGCCTCCCCGGCTAGCCTCCCCGGCCGCCGCCCCTGACTCCGGACCGGCCGCCGCCCCAGGCCCCGGACCGGCCGCCGCCCCAGGCCCCGGACCAGCCACCACCCCAGGCCCCGGACCGGCCACCGCCCCCGGCTCCGGGCCCCGGGCCGGCCGGCGCCTGCTTCCCGCTGTCCTCGGCCGGCGCGTGTGCGACCAGGGCGCCGGCACGGCCGTGGCCCGGCCCGTGTTCGGTCTTCAGCCAGGTGACGAGTTCCCTGTGCCGGGCCAGGGGCGAGGAGCGGATGAGCTCCTTCCACTCGGCGACCGGGCGGCCGTACTTCTTCTCGGTCGACGGGGAGGAAGCGGCGGGGCCCTCCACGGCGTCGGTGGTCATATCAGGCTGGTCCCGTCCGCTCGGGTGGTGAGGTGTCCGTGGCCGTGGGAAGGGCGCGCGGTCCGTCCGCGGTGACTCCGGCCGTCCCTCGGACCGTCCGCCGCGCCGCCGTGATCCGCCTCACTCCTCCCCGTCCCGCCCCGGCGGCCACGTGACGCGGAACACGCGGTTCCCACTTTGGTTGAACCTTGAACTTCCTTGGCGTACCGTCGTCGGAGTCAACGGATCCGCACTTCGAGGAAGATCACGTATGTCTCTCGTTCTTGACCCCGCCGCCCAGGACCTGCTGTTCCGCGAGGCCCGCACCGCGAACAGCTTCACCGACGAGCCGGTGACCGAGGAGCAGGTGCAGGCGATCTACGACCTGGTCAAGTTCGGTCCGACCGCCTTCAACCAGTCCCCGCTGCGGATCACCCTGGTCCGCTCCCCCGAGGCCCGCGAGCGCCTGGTGAAGCACATGTCCGAGGGCAACGCCGCCAAGACCGCGTCCGCCCCGCTGGTCGCCGTCCTGTCCGCGGACAACGAGTTCCACGAGGAACTGCCGACGCTGTTCCCGCACTTCCCGCAGGCCAAGGACGCCTTCTTCTCCGAGCGCGCCGTCCGCGAGAACGCCGCCGCGCTGAACGCCGCCCTCCAGGCCGGGTACTTCATCGTCGGCGTCCGCGCCGCCGGCCTGGCCGCCGGTCCGATGACCGGCTTCGACCCCGAGGGCGTCCGCAAGGAGTTCCTGGACGACGACCACACCCCGCTGATGGTCGTCAACATCGGCAAGCCGGGCCCCGACGCCTGGTACCCGCGCTCCCCGCGGCTGGCGTACGACGAGGTCGTCACCACCGTCTGAGCGACCGTCCGAGCAGGTGCGGGCGTGGTCCCGGCGTCCCGAGGGGGACGCCGGGACCACGCCCGCACGGCGCGTCCCGGCCGCTCAGGACATCTCCAGCGCCGCCGCCATCTTCGTCAGCTGGCCGAAGGAGCCGGTGCCGGCCACGACCGTCGTCGCGCCCTTCACACCCTCCGTGTCCTTCAGCACCAGGGCCTTGTACCGGCCCCCCGCGTAGCGCGTCCAGGACCGGCCGTCGATCTCCTCGGTGACGTCGGTCGCCGTCGCGCCCTGGCTCGCCTCCTCGATGAAGGCGGACACCTTCCCCGTCGACTGCTCGACCTGTACGTACTGGCCGTCCGGGAGGTGGAAGCCCAGGTGCCAGGTGTCGGACTCGGTGCCCCGGTAGCGGACCGAGGTCGCCTTCCACGTCTCGGGGAGGCCCTCGGGCGCGGCCACCGGGTACGGCGCGGCACGGCGGGCGGTGAGCAGCTCCACCCGGTAGTCGACCCGCTGGAGGTCGGGCTCCTTGTCGTCGTGCGGGACGAAGGCCCACATGACCAGCCCCGCCAGGACACTCACGCCCAGCGAGTAGATCATGTTCCGAGCGGTCTTCTGCTTGCCGTTTCTGCCTGCCACACCCCCATCGTCGCAGGTACCCGCGGCGCTCATCCGTGGGGTCCCCTGCTCATCCAGTCGGACTGGCGATAGAGTCATGGTCATACCCTCATCCGGCCGTCGTCGTACAGAAAGGTGCGTTTCGATGACCGAACATCATCACCTTCCCTCCGAACTGGACGTACCCGCCGAGGCTCCCGACCGCAACCTCGCCATGGAACTGGTCCGCGTGACCGAGGCGGCGGCGATGGCCGCCGGCCGCTGGGTCGGGCGCGGCGACAAGAACGGCGCCGACGGTGCCGCGGTGCGCGCCATGCGGACCCTCGTCCAGACCGTGTCGATGAACGGCGTCGTCGTCATCGGCGAAGGGGAGAAGGACGAGGCCCCGATGCTCTTCAACGGGGAGCGGGTCGGCGACGGCACCGGCGCCGAGGTCGACATCGCGGTCGACCCGATCGACGGCACCACCCTGACGGCGAAGGGCATGACCAACGCGATCGCCGTGCTGGCCGCCGCCGAGCGGGGTTCCATGTTCGACCCGTCGGCCGTCTTCTACATGGACAAGCTGGTCACCGGGCCCGAGGCCGCCGACTTCGTGGACATCAACGCGCCGGTCGCGGTGAACATCCGCCGGGTCGCCAAGGCCAAGCGGGTCACGCCCGAGGACGTCACGGTCGTCATCCTGGACCGGCCCCGGCACAAGGACCTCATCCAGCAGGTCAGGGAGACCGGCGCGCGCATCAAGCTGATCTCCGACGGCGACGTGGCCGGCTCCATCCTGGCGCTGCGCGAGGGCACCGGCATCGACCTGCTGCTCGGCGTCGGCGGCACCCCCGAGGGCATCATCTCGGCCTGCGCGGTGAAGTGCCTGGGCGGCACCATCCAGGGCAAACTGTGGCCGAAGGACGACGCGGAGCGGCAGCGGGCGCTGGACGCCGGGCACGATCTGGACCGGGTGCTGACCACGGAGGACCTCGTCACCGGCGAGAACGTGTTCTTCGTCGCGACCGGCATCACGGACGGCGAGCTGCTGCGCGGGGTGCGCTACCGGTCGGAGACGGCCACCACGGACTCGATCGTGATGCGGTCGAAGTCGGGGACGGTGCGGCGGATCGACTCCGAGCACCGGCTGAGCAAGCTGCGGGCGTACAGCGCGGTCAACTTCGACCAGGCGAAGTAGCGCCGCCGCGGCTCTTCCCCGCGGCGGCACCGAGAAGGCACCCTCTGTGCGGAGAGGGTGCCTTCCCCTTTCCGCGTCCGGGTCAGCCGGCCGCCGCTATCCGGCCCGTCGCGCGGGCCGCCTTCTTCAGCTCCAGGTCGCGGCGGCGCCTGCGGGCCAGGACCACGCGGCGCTCGGCGGCGGTGAGGCCGCCCCAGACGCCGTAGGGCTCGGGCTGGAGCAGGGCGTGCTCGCGGCACTCGACCATGACGGGACAGCGCGCGCAGACGCGCTTGGCCGCCTCCTCGCGGGAGAGCCGGGCGGCGGTCGGCTCCTTGGAAGGTGCGAAGAACAGGCCCGCCTCGTCGCGCCGGCACACCGCCTCGGTGTGCCAGGGGGCGTCCTGGTCCCGGCCTCGCGCCGGTACCCGCTGGGCCGGAACGGCGGCTGCCTGCAGGGACGAAGGCGGCGGTTGCAGCACGGTCTACTCCTGACGACGGCTTCGCGAGCGAGAGACGATGCAGCAAGCCTTACCCGCTGTACGCGCGCCTATGCACTGGGTCCCGAACCGCCGGGCCCGCCCGCGGGCTCCGCGGGGGCGACGTCAGCGCCCCAGGTGCTTGCGCACATGCCGGTCGACCTTGCGCTGCGCCCGGTCCAGGATGTCCACCACCCGGCTGCCCCGCTTCGGGCGGGCCTCGACGCTGCCCAGCACGGCCCAGCCGTCCACGTGGACCACGGGGGCCTCGGTGTCCGTCGAGTCGGCCGTGTCCACCTCGAAGCTGCCGAGCACGGCGCCGCCCGCGCCGCGCAGCGTCACGTTCTCCGGGACGCGGACCTCGACGCTGCCGAAGACCGAGACCGCCTTGATCACCACCTGCCGGTACTCGAAGACCGCCTCACCCAGGTCGATCTCGACGCTGCCGAAGACCGAGTACGCGTGGACGCGGCGGCCCGCCCGCCAGCGGCCCTTGCGGACGGCGGCGCTGAACACCGCGACCACGCGGTCGTCCGGGTCGGCGGGTATCACGCCGGGCGGGGGCGACGGGGCGGCGGCAAACGCGCGCCGCTCGTGGGCGGCGGGCAGGTCCCGTACGAACACGTCCAGCTCGCCGACGGTCCTGGCGGCCAGCACGCCCTCGACGCGCTCGGCGTGCTCCTCGGCGGTGAGGCGCCCCTCGGCGAGCGCCTCGCGGAGCATGTCGGCGATGCGGTCGCGGTCGGCGTCCGAGGCGCGCAGCTCGGTGACGGGAGCCGGGACGTCCTGCTGCGGGGCGTGCTTCTGAAGGTCCACGGCAGCAGCGTACCGAAACGCGATAGATCGCGACTACCCCTTGGCCGCCCCTACTGAGGACAACCTCACAAGTCCGCCCTCTCCAGCAGGTTCTACGCTGGTGGACGCCGCCAATGGAGGCCAGCGGCCGTCTGTCGAGTGAGGAATGGGCGAGATGCCTGAGTTCGTGTACACCGATCTGCTCCCCCAGGGAGAGGACACCACCCCGTACCGGCTGGTGACCTCCGAGGGTGTCTCCACCTTCGAGGCCGACGGGCGCACGTTCCTCAGGGTGGAGCCGGAGGCGCTGCGCAAGCTGGCCGAGGAGGCGATCCACGACATCCAGCACTATCTGCGCCCCGCCCACCTGGCCCAGCTCCGCCGCATCATCGACGACCCCGAGGCGTCGTCCAACGACAAGTTCGTCGCGCTGGACCTGCTGAAGAACGCGAACATCGCGGCGGCGGGCGTCCTGCCGATGTGCCAGGACACCGGCACGGCGATCGTGATGGGCAAGCGCGGGCAGAACGTGCTCACGGCGGGCGGCGACGAGGAGGCCCTCTCCCGCGGCATCTACGACGCCTACACCAAGCTCAACCTGCGCTACTCCCAGATGGCCCCGCTCACCATGTGGGAGGAGAAGAACACCGGCTCCAACCTCCCCGCGCAGATCGAGCTGTACGCGACCGACGGCGACGCCTACAAGTTCCTGTTCATGGCGAAGGGCGGCGGCTCGGCCAACAAGTCGTTCCTCTACCAGGAGACGAAGGCCGTCCTGAACGAGGCCTCCATGATGAAGTTCCTGGAGGAGAAGATCCGTTCGCTGGGCACGGCCGCCTGTCCGCCGTACCACCTGGCGATCGTCGTCGGCGGCACGTCGGCCGAGTACGCGCTGAAGACCGCGAAGTACGCCTCCGCGCACTACCTCGACGAGATCCCCGCCGAGGGCTCGCCGCTCGGGCACGGCTTCCGGGACAAGGAACTGGAGGAGAAGGTCTTCGAGCTGACGCAGAGGATCGGGATCGGGGCGCAGTTCGGCGGCAAGTACTTCTGCCACGACGTGCGGGTGGTGCGGCTGCCGCGGCACGGGGCGTCCTGCCCGGTCGCGATCGCCGTGTCCTGCTCCGCCGACCGGCAGGCCGTCGCGAAGATCACCGCCGAGGGCGTCTTCCTGGAGCGGCTGGAGACCGACCCGGCGCGGTTCCTGCCGGACACGACGGACGAGCACCTCGACGCCGGCGGTGACGTCGTCGAGATCGACCTCAACCAGCCGATGGACGCCGTCCTCGCCGAGCTGACCAAGTACCCGGTCAAGACCCGGCTCTCGCTGACCGGCCCGCTGGTGGTGGCCCGCGACATCGCGCACGCCAAGATCAAGGAGCGGCTGGACGCGGGCGAGGAGATGCCGCAGTACCTGAAGGACCACCCGGTGTACTACGCGGGTCCGGCCAAGACGCCCGAGGGGTACGCGTCCGGGTCCTTCGGCCCGACGACCGCCGGGCGCATGGACTCCTACGTGGAGCAGTTCCAGGCGGCGGGCGGCTCCAAGGTGATGCTCGCCAAGGGCAACCGGAGCAGGCAGGTCACCGACGCGTGCGCCGCGCACGGCGGCTTCTACCTCGGGTCGATCGGCGGGCCCGCGGCGCGGCTGGCGCAGGACTGCATCAAGAAGGTCGAGGTCGTCGAGTACGAGGAGCTCGGCATGGAGGCGGTCTGGAGGATCGAGGTCGAGGACTTCCCGGCGTTCATCGTCGTGGACGACAAGGGCAACGACTTCTTCCAGGACCCCGCGCCGCAGCCGACGTTCACGTCGATCCCGGTGCGGGGGCCCGGCCTGGCGTAGGGCTCCGGAGCGGCGGCGGGCCGGTTCCCGCCCCCGCCGCCCCGGCCCCTCCCGGTTCCCGCCCCCGGGGCTCCGCGCCGGCCGGATGGGGCGGGTCCCGGCTCGCGGCCCCGGACCGCCGGACCGGCCGGACAGCCGCCCCGCCGGACCGGCCGGACAGCCGCCCCGGCCACCGACCGGAATCCGCCCCGTCCGGACCGCCGGACGGGGCGGATTCCGGTTCCGGCCCCGCCCGGCGGAACAACCTCCCCTCGCCGTTCGCTGTACCGGACATGAGCGACTACCGCATCGAGCACGACTCCATGGGCGAGGTCCGCGTCCCCGTCGACGCCAAGTGGCGGGCGCAGACGCAACGGGCCGTCGAGAACTTCCCCGTCTCCGGGCAGCGGATCGAGCGGGCGCACATCGAGGCGCTCGCCCGCATCAAGGGGGCCGCGGCGAAGGTCAACGCCGAGCTGGGGGTCCTGGACGAGGACATCGCCGGCGCGATCCAGGAGGCGGCCGGCGAGGTCGCCGAGGGGAAGTGGGACGCGCACTTCCCGGTCGACGTCTTCCAGACCGGCTCCGGCACCTCGTCCAACATGAACACCAACGAGGTCATCGCCACCCTCGCGACCGAGCGGCTCGGACGGGACGTGCACCCCAACGACCACGTCAACGCCTCCCAGTCGTCCAACGACGTCTTCCCGTCCTCCCTCCACATCGCCGCGACCGCCGCCGTCAGCCGGGACCTGATCCCGGCCCTGGAGCACCTGGCGGCGGCCCTGGAGCGCAAGGCGGAGGAGTTCGCCGACGTGGTGAAGTCGGGGCGTACGCACCTGATGGACGCCACCCCGGTGACCCTGGGGCAGGAGTTCGGCGGGTACGCCGCCCAGGTGCGGTACGGCGTCGAGCGGTTGCGCTCCTCGCTGCCGCGGCTGGCCGAGCTGCCGCTGGGCGGTACGGCGGTCGGGACCGGGATCAACACGCCGCCCGGGTTCTCCGCCGCCGTCATCGAGGAGGTGGCCCGCGTCACCGGGCTGCCGCTGACCGAGGCGCGGGACCACTTCGAGGCGCAGGGCGCCCGGGACGGCGTCGTCGAGACCAGCGGGCAGCTGCGGACCATCGCGGTCGGGCTGACGAAGATCGCCAACGATCTGCGGTGGATGGCGTCGGGGCCGCGCACCGGGCTCGCGGAGATCTCGCTGCCCGACCTCCAGCCGGGGTCGTCCATCATGCCGGGGAAGGTGAACCCGGTCATCCCGGAGGCGGTGCTGATGGTCGCCGCGCAGGTGGTCGGCAACGACGCCACCGTGGCGACGGCGGGCGCGGCCGGCAACTTCGAGCTGAACGTCATGCTGCCGGTCATCGCCAAGAACGTGCTGGAGTCCGTGCGGCTGCTCGCCAACGTCTCGCGGCTGCTGGCCGACCGGACCGTGGACGGGATCGTCGCCCACCGGGAGAGGGCCCGCGAGTACGCCGAGTCCTCGCCGTCCGTGGTCACGCCGCTGAACAAGTACATCGGGTACGAGGAGGCCGCCAAGGTCGCCAAGAAGGCGCTGGCCGAGCGGAAGACGATCCGCCAGGTCGTGGTGGAGGGCGGGTACGTGGAGCGCGGCGACCTCAGCGTGGAGCAGCTCGACGAGGCGCTGGACGTGCTGCGGATGACCCGTCCCTGACCGGCGCGTCCGGCCGGCCCGCGCGCCCTCCCCGGTGCCCCGGTGCCCCGGTGTGACGGTGTGACGGTGTGACAGCGTGACGGATGCCGCAGCGCCGGGTGCCCGGGGCACCTAATATCTGTCCATGGCAGACGGTGAAGCGGTGAACACGGCGGTGACGGGGACGGACGCGCGGGCGGTGTCCTGGGCACCCGGCAGCCAGATCCTGTGGCGCTACCGGGAGAACGGCGGCCCGCACCCGCACATCGCCCGCCCCGTCACCGTCGTGCGCGACGAGGCCGGTCTGCTCGCTGTCTGGCTGGCCCCCGGCACCGAGTGCGTCAAGCCCGTCCTGGCCGACGGCACGCCCCCGCACCTGGAGCCCCTGTCCACGCGCTACACCAGGCCCCGGACCGTGCGGCGCGACCGCTGGTCCGGCACGGGTGTGCTGAAGCTGGCCCGGACCGGCGAGCCCTGGTCGGTGTGGCTGTTCTGGGACCCCGGCTGGCGGTTCAAGAACTGGTACGTGAACCTGGAGGAACCGCTGGTCCGCTGGTCCGGCGGGGTCGATTCCGAGGACCACTTCCTGGACATCTCCGTCCATCCGGACCGCAGTTGGCACTGGCGGGACGAGGACGAGTTCGCGCAGGCCCAGCGGGACGGACTGATGGACGCGGCCCTCGCCGGGCGGGTGCGGGAGGCGGGGCGGGCCGCGGTGGAGGTGATCCGCGCCTGGGGGCCGCCGTTCTCGGAGGACTGGCAGCACTGGCGCCCGGACCCCGCGTGGCCGGTACCGGTCCTCCCGGCGGACTGGGATCGCACGCCCGCGCACGTGTCATCGTGAGACCCTTGATACGCCCCCGGGCAACAAACGTAGGATCGTCCTCCGCAAGGGCTCGCGGTGGCAACAGGCGTGGCACGCGCAGGGCTTGACCGAACGTCACCGAGGGGCGGCAGGACGTGAGCGAGGGGTACGAGGGCAGGGATCACCGCAGGCCCGGCAGGAGTCCGGGAACAGCCCCTGGCCGCGCGGGAATTCCGTTCCCGGGGCGCGTGTTCCGGGTATCGGGAATTCTGCGGGACGAACTGCACGCGCGGCGCGCAGTCGCGGACGGATGGATTCGACACGCGTGACGGAGCACCCGATCTCCTTCGAGCGCCCCCAGGCGGGCAACGACCCCACGGACCCCCGCGGGGCGCTGTTGCGCACCCCGGCGCCACCGCACGCCCCCGACGCCCCCGAAGGCGCCCCACCGGCCCAGGATCACGCCGGGGACGTCCCGCCGCCCGCCACCGCGGACGACGGTCCGGCCGGCGTCTTTGAGCACGCCCAGCCGGGCACCGAGCAGCCGGCCGGGCCCGAGGCGCACCGTCCGCGGCCGGTGCCGGAGGGTGTCCCGGCTCCGCCCGGCGGTGTCCCGGCGGAGCAGGCCGGGGCCGAGCGGCGCAGCGGGCAGCCGCTGCCGCCGGGACGGCCCGCGCCGATGCGGCGGGACGGGGACCGGCTGCGGTTCGTGGGCGCCGCCACCCGGCGGATCGCCCGGGGCATGGACCTGGACGAGATCGTGATGGGGCTGTGCCGGGCGACCGTGCCGACGTTCGCCGACGCGATCCTGGTCTATCTGCGCGAGCCGCTGCCGGTCGGTGACGAGCGGCCCACCGGTCCGCTGGTGCTGCGGCTGCGCCGCACCGACCGCATCCCGGCCGAGCGGGACACCGAGGGCGGGTTCATGCCGTCGGTCCAGCCCGAACCGGCCGACCTGGAGGCGGTCGGCGCGGAGTTGTGCGAGGTGCGGCCGGGCAGCGCGCTGGCGGAGGTGCTGCGCGGGGTGCGGCCGGTCTTCACGGACGCGCCCGCGGTCCGCGCCGCCCTGCCCGAGCTCCTGGGCACCCTCAGCGACCTCCCGCTGCCCGAGGGGCAGCGCGCCGTGCTGGCGCCGCTGCGCGGCCGGCGCCGGGTGATCGGGGCCGCGCTGTTCCTGCGCCGTCCGGAGCGGGCCGCCTTCGAGGCCGACGACCTGCTGGTCGCCGCGCAGCTCGCCACGCACAGCGCGCTGGGCATCGACAAGGCGGTGCTGTACGGCCGCGAGGCGTACATCGCCGACGAGTTGCAGCGCACGATGCTCCCGGAGAACCTGCCGCGCTGCACCGGCGTCAAGCTGGCCTCCCGCTACCTCCCGGCCGCCGAGACCGCCCGGGTCGGCGGTGACTGGTACGACGCGATCCCGCTGCCCGGCAGCCGGGTCGCGCTGGTCGTCGGGGACGTGATGGGGCACTCCATGACGTCGGCGGCCATCATGGGCCAGCTGCGCACCACCGCGCAGACCCTCGCCGGGCTCGACCTGCCGCCGCAGGAGGTGCTGCACCACCTGGACGAGCAGGCCCAGCGCCTCGGCACCGACCGCATGGCGACCTGCCTGTACGCGGTCTACGACCCGGTGTCGCACCGCATCACCATCGCCAACGCCGGTCACCCGCCGCCCGTCCTGCTGCACCTGGGCGGCCGGGCGGAGGTGCTGCGGGTGCCGCCGGGCGCCCCGATCGGCGTCGGCGGCGTCGACTTCGAGGCCGTCGAGCTGGACGCGCCCGCCGGGGCGACGCTGCTGCTCTACACGGACGGGCTGGTGGAGTCCCGGCTGCGGGACGTGTGGACCGGCATAGAGCAGCTGCGGGAGAAGCTCGCCGCGACCGCCCAGCTGACCGGCCCGGACCACTCGCCGCCCCTGGAAGCCCTGTGCGACGAGGTGCTGGACATGCTCGGGCCGGGCGACCGGGACGACGACATCGCGCTGCTCGCCGCCCGCTTCGACGGCATCGCGCCGAGCGACGTGGCGTACTGGGACCTGGAGCCGGAGGACGCCGCTCCCGGCCGGGCCCGCCGGCTCGCCCGGCACGCGCTGTCCCGCTGGGGCCTGGAGGGGCTGACCGACTCCGTCGAGCTGCTGGTCAGCGAGGTCGTCACCAACGCGGTGCGATACGCCTCCCGGCCGGTGACGCTGCGGCTGCTGCGGACCGACGTGCTGCGCTGCGAGGTCGGCGACGACGTGCCGCAGCTGCCGCGGCTGCGGCAGGCCCGCGCCACCGACGAGGGCGGGCGCGGGCTGTACCTGGTGAACCGGCTGGCCCGGCGCTGGGGCGCGACCCGGCTGTCCACCGGCAAGGTGGTCTGGTTCGAGCTGAACCACGGCTGAGCGGACGGAAGGGCGGGAGAAGGGGGCGGGGGGCCCCGGCGGGGCCCGGGCGCCCCCCCCCCCCCCCCCCCCCCCCCCCCCCCCGCCCCCCCCCCCCCCCCCCCCGCGGCGCGGGGCGGGGGGGGGGGGGGGGGGGGGGGGGCGCCGGGGGGGCCCCGGGCCCCCCGCCCCCTTCTCCCGTCCGCGTCCGTCCGGCGGCTACCAGTCGCCGCCCGGGAGCTCCTCGTCCTCTTCGTCGGTCTCGTCGTCGGTCGGCGGGGCCGTGGTGGTCTCCTCGTCGGTGGGCGGAGGCGTGGTGGTCTCGTCGTCCGGGGGCGGCGAGGTGGTCGTCTCCTCGTCGGTGGGCGGCGCCGACGTGGTCTCCTCGTCGGTCGGCGGAGCGCTGGTCGTCTCCTCCGCGGGCGGCGACGAGGCCGTCTCGGCCGGCGGTGCCGTGGTGCTGGGCGCGACCGCCGCGCCCTGCTTGGTGTCCAGGTCGAACTTGCTGGTCCTGTCCATCACGCCGAAGGTGTACGCCGCCCAGATCTGCGCCGGGAACCCGCCGCCGTTGACGCGCTCCTCGCCGGCCGCGCCGTACATCGCGACCTGGCCGTGGGTCTCGGCGTCCTCGCCGAACAGGCCGACGGAGGTGACCAGCTCGGGGGTGAAGCCGGTGAACCAGGCCGACTTGTTGTTGTCGGAGGTACCGGTCTTGCCGGCCACCTGCTGGCCGTCGCGCATCGGGTTGTCCCGTACGGAGGTCTTGGCCGTACCGTCGTCGACCACGCCGGTCAGCACGCTGGTCACGGTGTCGGCGGCCTCGCGGCTGATGACCTGCTCGCCGATCGGGTCGGGGAACTCGACCACGCGGGAGTTGTGCTCGACGGACTTCACGACGGCCGGGGTGACCTTCTTGCCGTGGTTGTCGAGGGTGGCGTAGACGCCGGCCATCTGGAGCGGGCTGGCGCCCATGCTGCCCAGGGTCTGGGCGGGAACGGCCTGGAGGTCGTCGTCCATGCCGAGGTCGGCGGCGACGTCGACCACCTGGTCCATGCCGACGTCGACGCCCATCTGCGCGAAGACGGAGTTGACGGACTTGTTCATGGCCGTCTGGACGGAGATGTCGCCGTAGTCGACGTCGTCCTCGTTCTCGGGGGCGAAGCCGACCTTGGTGCCGTTCTGCTCGACCTGGCGCTTGCTGGTGCCGTCGTAGATGGTGTTCGCGGTGATCGGTACGCCGTCCTGGGTCTCGGCGTCCTGGTCGACGGCGGCGGCGAGGATGACCGGCTTGAAGGTGGAGGCGGGCTGGTAGTCCTTGCGGGTGGCGTTGTTGACGTAGTGCTTGAGGTAGTCCACGCCGCCGTACATCGCCACGACCGCGCCGGTCTTCGGGTCGACGGAGACGGCGCCCGCCTGGACGTCGGCGTCGACGTCGCGTGCGTCGGCGTCGAGCTTGCCGGTCAGCTGCTCCTCGACGGACTTCTCCAGCGCCGCCTGCTTCTTCTTGTCGATGTTGAGGGTGACGGTCCAGCCGCCCGCCTCGACCATCGCGGCGGCCTGCTCCTTGTCCTCGGCGGTGCCGGCGTCGACGAGCTGGTCCTCCAGCGCGTCGTTGGCCGCGTCCACCAGGTAGCCGTTCTGGCCCTGCATGCCCTCGACGCCCTTGGGCTCCTCGGGGACCGGGAACGTCGCGGCCCGCCGGTCGGAGGCGCTCAGCCAGTCCTGCTCGACCATCTTGTCCAGGACGTAGTTCCAGCGCTCCTTGGCCAGCTTCTTGCCGGTCTCGGTGGCGACCGCCCAGTCGTACTGGCTGGGCGCCTGGAGCAGCGCGGCGAGGTAGGCGCCCTGCTGGACGGTGAGCTCCTCGGCGTCGACGCGGTAGTACGCCTGGGCGGCGGCCTGGATGCCGTAGGCGCCGCGGCCGTAGTAACTGGTGTTCAGGTAGCCGGCGAGGATGTAGTCCTTGGACTTCTGCTGGTCCAGCTTGAGGGAGATGACCAGTTCCTTCAGCTTGCGCGTGACGGTCTGGTCCTGGGTGAGGTAGTAGTTCTTGACGTACTGCTGGGTGATGGTCGAGCCGCCCTGGGCGCCCTTGCCGGAGAGGGTGTTGAGCAGGCCGCGGGCGGTGCCCCTGAGGTCGACGCCGGAGTCCTCGTAGAAGGTCTTGTTCTCGGCGGCGACGAAGGCGTGCTGGACGTCCTTGGGCACCTTGGCGAGGTCGACGATCTCACGGTTGCGCTCGCCGCTGCGGGTCATGACCGTGCCGTCGCTGTACTTGTAGACGTTGCTCTGCAGCGTCGCGTCGGCGTTGCCCTCGGGTATCTGGATCATCATGTACAGCACGACGAAGGCGCCCATGCCGAGCAGGCAGAGCCCGAAGACGGTGCCCAGCACCTTCTTCCAGGTGAAGAGCCGGCGTATCCGTCCCTTGCCGTCCGCGGCCGGTGGACGGCGGCGCCCCGGCGCCGCGCGGCGTCCGCCACGCTGCCGCGCTCTTCTCTCTTCCGCTCGTCCCATGAACCCGTTCCGCTCCGCTTCGTTCGTGTGTGCTCACACGTCACACAGTTTCCGTCAGCAGGTCAGCGTAAGAAGCTAGCACCGCCAGGTATGACAAAGAGTCGCCGATCCAGCCTTTTGGGGACGTGAGAATCAGCACCCCCTCCCCTGGAACCGACGTACGGGAGGGGCCGGGGGTTGTCGCGGTGGCGCGAACTGACCGCACATGTCACATACGTCACCGCCGGCGCTCCCCTGGACCGCCGCGCCCCCGCCGCCGCCTCCCGGCCCCCGCCCCGGGCGGCGGCGAGCGGATCGCGGGAGCGGTGACAGAACTGTGACAACCCGCCGCGACCTGCGGTGCCGCATCCCCGCCGGGGGCCGGGCGCCGCATCTATACACACTGCGTATACACCGTGTGTAGAGTGCGCGGCATGTCCATCGGTCACACTCTGCTCGGCCTCCTGGAGTCCGGGCCCCGCCACGGTTACGACCTGAAGCGGGCCTTCGACGAGAAGTTCGGTCACGACCGGCCGCTCCACTACGGCCAGGTCTATTCGACGATGTCCCGCCTGCTGAGGAACGGCCTCGTGGAGGTCGACGGCATCGAGGCCGGCGGCGGCCCGGAGCGCAAGCGGTACGCGATCACCGACGCCGGCGTCACCGACGTGGAGCGGTGGCTGGTGACGCCGGAGAAGCCGGAGCCGTACCTCCAGTCGACGCTGTACACCAAGGTCGTCCTCGCCCTGCTCACGCACCGCGACGCCGCCGGCGTCCTCGACGAGCAGCGCGCCGAGCACCTGCGGCACATGCGCGTCCTGACCGACCGCAAGCGCAAGGGCGACCTCGCCGACCAGCTCATCTGCGACCACGCCCTGTTCCACCTGGAGGCAGACCTGCGGTGGCTGGAGCTGACCGCGGCACGCCTCGACAGGCTCCGTACGGCGGTGGCCCCGTGACGACCCCTCCCCCCGGCTCCCTGCTCACCGCGCGGGACCTGCGCAAGGCGTACGGCCCGACCCTCGCCCTCGACGGCGCCGAGTTCTCCGTCCACCCCGGCGAGGTCGTCGCCGTGATGGGGCCCTCCGGCTCCGGCAAGTCCACGCTGCTGCACTGCCTGGCCGGCATCGTCCCGCCCGACTCCGGCACGGTCACCTACGACGGGCACGAGCTGTCCGCCATGAACGACGCCCGGCGCAGCCTCCTGCGGCGCACCGAGTTCGGGTTCGTGTTCCAGTTCGGCCAGCTCGTGCCGGAGCTGACCTGCGTGGAGAACGTGGCCCTGCCGCTGCGGCTGAACGGCGCCCCCCGCAAGGAGGCCGAGCGGACCGCGCTCGGCTGGATGGAGCGGCTGGAGGTCGACGACCTCGCCGAGAAGCGGCCCGGCGAGGTCTCCGGCGGCCAGGGGCAGCGGGTCGCCGTGGCGCGGTCGCTGGTCACCGGTCCGCGGGTGCTCTTCGCCGACGAGCCCACCGGCGCCCTGGACTCCCTCAACGGCGAGCGCGTGATGGAGCTGCTCACCGAGGCCGCCCGGTCCACCAACGCCGCCGTCGTGCTGGTCACGCACGAGGCACGGGTGGCCGCTTACTCGGACCGCGAGATCGTCGTGCGGGACGGGAAGTCCCGGGACATGGAGCGGGTCGTATGAACGTCCGGCAGTGGGGCCGCGACCTGGCCCTGGGCGTCCGGTTCGCCCTGGCCGGCGGGCGCGAGGGCTGGATCCGGGCGCTGCTGACGGCCGTCGGCGTGGGGCTCGGCGTGGCGCTGCTGCTGCTGACGACGGCGATCCCGAACGCGCTCTCCGCCCGGCACGACCGGGAGGACGCCCGCACCGACATCTCCTGGCTGGAGACCGCCGTCCCCCCGAAGGGGAACGACACCCTGCTGGTCGCGGACCTCGACACGGAGTTCCGGGACCAGGAGATCCGGGGCCGCGGGATGGAGCCCGAGGGGCCCGGCGCACCGGTGCCGCCCGGCCTGGACAGCGTGCCCGCCGAGGGCGAGATGGCCGTCTCCCCCGCGCTGAGAAAGCTGCTGGAGTCGGACTCCGGGAAGCTGCTGCGCGAGCGGCTGCCGGACCGGATCACCGGCACCATCGCCGAGGAGGGCCTGGTCGGCTCCCAGGAGCTCGCCTTCGTCCGCGGCGCCGGGGGACTCGCCGCGCACCTCGGCGGCTACGGCGTCACCCGGATCGACCACTTCGGCCCCGCCGACAGCACGCCGGACGAACTGGACCCCGTCCTGCTGCTGCTGATCCTCGTCGTCTTCGTGGTGCTGCTGATGCCGGTCGCCGTGTTCATCGCCACGGCCGTGCGGTTCGGCGGCGAGCGACGCGACCGGCGGCTCGCGGCGCTGCGGCTGGTCGGCTCCGACACCCTGATGACCCGGCGGATCGCCGCCGGCGAGGCACTGGCCGGCTCGGTGCTCGGACTGGTCTTCGGCACGGTCTTCTTCCTGCTCGGCCGGCAGCTCGCGGGCCGGGCCGTGGTGTTCGACGTCAGCGTCTTCCCGAGCTACCTGAACCCCTCGCCCTGGCTGGCGCTGCTGGTGGCGGTGGCCGTCCCGGCGGCGGCGGTGCTGGTGACGCTGCTGGCGCTGCGCGGGGTGGTCATCGAGCCGCTCGGCGTGGTCCGCACGGCCCGGCCGGCGCGGCGCCGGCTGTGGTGGCGGCTGCTGCTGCCGCTGGCCGGTCTGGCCATGCTCTCCCCGATGCTCGGCCAGGGCCGCGACAACGGCGCCTTCAACGAGTACCTGGTGGTCGGCGGTGTCGTCCTGCTGCTGGTCGGCGTGACGGCGCTGCTGCCGTGGGTCGTGGAGCGGTTCGTCGCCCGGCTCGGCGCCGGCGGGGTCTCCTGGCAGCTGGCGGTGCGGCGCATCCAGGTGAACAGCGGCACCGCGGCCCGCATGGTCAACGGCGTGGCGGTGGCCGTCGCCGGGGCGATCGCCCTGCAGATGCTGTTCGCCGGGGTGGACGACGACTACACCAGGAGCACCGGCCAGGACGTCACGCGGGCGCAGATGCAGGTGACCCTGTCGGACGCCGCGGAGCCCTCCGCGGCAGCGGAGTTCGGCTCCACCCCGGGCGTCGAGCACGTCTACGCCTACTCCGAGGGCGCCATCGGCGACCGGCCCGAGAATCCGGAGGACTCGGAGCAGGTGACGGTCGGGGACTGCGCGGCGCTGCGGCAGGTCGTCCGGCTGGACTCCTGCGCGGACGGCGACGTCTTCGCCGTGTTCGACACCCCGTGGGACTCGGCCATCGGCACGCTGGCCGAGCCGGGACGGCGGCTGTACTTCGAACCGTCGTACGGCGACTCCCCGGGCGCGCGGACCGCCTGGACGGTGCCCGAGGACGTCAAGGAGGCCGGTGAACACGTCGGCCTGACCAACAACACGACGACGGGGTTCCTGTTCACCCCCGGAGCGCTGGACGCCGAGGCCCTGTCGAATCTGCGCACGGAGGTCTACCTGGGGCTCGACCAGTCGGTGCCGGACGTCCAGGAGCGGGTGCGCAACACCGCCGCGGCCGTCGACCCGCTGTCCCGCGTCTCGGTGTGGTCGTCCACCACGCGCAGCGAGAGGTTCACGGCCGTCCGCACCGGCCTGTTCGTCGGCGCCGCCTGTGTGCTGGCGCTGATCGGCGCGAGCCTGCTGGTGACCCAGCTGGAGCAGCTGCGCGAGCGCCGCAAGCTGCTGTCGTCCCTGGTCGCCTTCGGCACCCGGCGCCGCACCCTGGGCCTGTCGGTGCTGTGGCAGACGGCGGTCCCGGTCGCGGTGGGCCTGCTGCTCTCCGCCGTGGTGGGGCTGACGCTCGGCACGGTCCTGCTGAAGATGACCGGCACCCCGGTCCGGATCGACTGGCCGAGCCTGCTGTCGATGACCGGCGTGGGCGCGGCGGTCGTCCTGGCGGTGACGCTGCTCAGCCTGCCGCCGCTGCTGCGGATGCTGCGCCCGGACGGCCTGCGCACGGAATAGGCCCGCGCGGAATGGGCCCACGCGGGAGGGGCCCGTGCGGAACCGGCCCGTGCGGGAGGGGCGCGTACGGGAGGGGCCCGTGCGGAATGGGCCCGCACCGGACGAGGCACAGACCGGCCGGGGCGCGGGACGCCCCCCGTGGCCGTCGGGCCAGTGGCCGGGCGGGGTGGCCAGGACGGCGGCCTGGTCGAGGAGCGCGGGGCCGGTGACGCCGGGCACGCCGTGGGGGCGTCCCCTGCCGGGTCCGTCCGAGTCCGTCCGAGTCCGTCCGGGGCGGGGAGGGACGGTGAGGGGCAGCGGATCCGGCGGCCGGAAGCGGGCCCGCCCGGCGGGCTCGCGGACCGCTCCCCGTGCTCCCGGGGGCCGGGGCCCGCCCGGCGCCCGGGTGCCGGGCGCAGCACGGCCGGCGGCACGTACGGCGTGACGGTCGGGCCGGCGCAGGGCGCCGGTGGCCGGGGCGCGCGGGGCCGCGGCCGCCTCCGCCGGCGCCTCCGCCGGCGCCTCCGGCTGCCGCGGTGCCGCCTTGGCCCGGAGCAGAAGCCGTTCACCCTCAGGAGTGAACAGCGCTCTGCGCGTCGTACGCGCGACGAGGGTGGCGCCGGATGTCCTCTCCAGGCCGGGACGGCTTCCGGGAGCGCGGGCCGGCGCGTGCCGATCGCCGCGGCGGCGGCGCGGAAGCGCAGGTGCGCGGCGATCGCGGCGACCGCGCGGAGCGGGGCGGGACCGGACGGGGCCGGGCCTCCCGGGCTTGTCGCCGGCCGTACCGACAACCGCCCGCGGTCAACCCGGCCGCGTGTGACTGTTTCCGCGTTCAGCGTGCCCTGTGCCACCATCGCACCCGTCCAACCCATGGGAAACGCCTGCAAACCGGGCGCTCCCGCGCTGCAAGGAGAGCGTGTGCTCGCTGTCGGTGACAAGTTCCCCGAGTTCGAACTGACCGCCTGTGTCTCGCTGGAGAAGGGCGAGGAGTTCAAGCGGATCGACCACAAGACCTACGAGGGCAAGTGGAAGGTCGTCTTCGCCTGGCCCAAGGACTTCACCTTCGTGTGCCCGACCGAGATCGCGGCCTTCGGCAGGCTGAACGAGGAGTTCGCCGACCGCGACGCCCAGCTCCTCGGCTTCTCCGGTGACTCCGAGTTCGTCCACCACGCCTGGCGCAAGGACCACCCGGACCTGACCGACCTGCCGTTCCCGATGATGGCCGACTCCAAGCACGAGCTGATGCGCGCGCTCGGCATCGAGGGCGAGGACGGCTTCGCACAGCGCGCGGTCTTCATCGTCGACCAGAACAACGAGATCCAGTTCACCATGGTGACCGCCGGCTCCGTCGGCCGTAACCCCAACGAGGTGCTGCGGGTCCTCGACGCCCTCCAGACGGACGAGCTGTGTCCGTGCAACTGGTCCAGGGGCGACGAGACCCTCGACCCCGTCGCGCTGCTGGCGGGGGAGTGAGCTGACATGTCCCTCGACACCCTGAAGTCCGCCATACCGGAGTACGCCAAGGACCTGAAGCTCAACCTGGGCTCGGTCATCGGCAACTCGGCGCTGCCGGCGCAGCGGCTGTGGGGCACCGTGCTGGCGACCGCCGTCGCCTCGCGCTCCCCGGTCGTGCTGCGCGAGCTGGCGCCGGAGGCGAAGGCGCACCTGACGCCGGAGGCGTACACGGCCGCCAGGTCGGCCGCCGCGGTCATGACGATGAACAACGTCTTCTACCGCACCCGGCACCTGCTGTCGGACCACGAGTACGGCACCCTGCGCGCCGGGCTGCGGATGAACGTCATCGGCGACCCTGGCGTCGACAGGGCCGACTTCGAGCTGTGGTCCTTCGCGGTCTCCGCCGTCAACGGCTGCGGCACGTGCCTGGACTCGCACGAGCGGGCGCTCCGCAAGGCGGGCGTGGACCGGGAGACGGTCCAGGAAGCCTTCAAGATCGCGGCCGTGGTCCAGGCCGTGGGCACCACGCTGGACGCCGAGGCGGTCCTCGCCGAGTAGTCCTCCGTGCCCCGACATGCCGATGTGCCGACGGGCTCCGCCCACCTCCGGGTGGGCGGAGCCCGTCGGCACATCGGCATGTCGTCACGCGGAGGCCGGCGGCGGGTCGGCGGGCGGGGGCTCGTCCGCCGCCGGGGCGGCGTCCGTCGACGTGGCCCCGTGCGGCCGGGGCGTGGCCCGCAGCGCCGCCTGCCGGGAGTGCGCCCGCAGATAACCCACGACGGTGTTGGTCACCGCGACCAGCGGTACGGCGACCACCGCGCCGCCGATGCCGGCCACCAGGCCGCCGGCCGACACCGACAGCACCACCGCGAGCGGATGGACGCGCACCGCCCGCCCCAGGATGAACGGCTGGAGGATGTGCCCCTCGATCTGCTGCACCGCCAGCACCACCACGAGCACCATCACGGCGGTGAACACGCCCTGCGTCACCAGTCCGACGACGACCGCCAGCGCGCCCGACACCACGGCGCCGACCAGCGGGACGAACGCGAACAGGAAGATGAACACGGCCAGCGGCACGGCCATCGGCACATCGAGGAAGTAGATGCCGAGGCCGATGAAGACGGCGTCGATCAGGGCCACCAGCACCGTGCCGCGCACGTACGCGGTCAGCGTCCGCCAGGCCCGCGGACCGGCGCCGGCCACGCCGGGCCGGGCGGCGGCCGGGACCAGCCTCAGCGACCACTCCCAGATCCGCCGGCCGTCGTAGAGCAGGAACAGGGTCGAGAAGACCGCCAGCAGGATGCCGGTCAGCGCCTCGACGACGACCGTCACGCCCTCCAGGCCGGCGGAGGTGATCTGGTCGGTGTTGGCGCCGACGGCGTCCCGCAGGTTCTCGGCGATCTCGTTGATCTGCTTGTCGGTGACGTGGAAGGGGCTGTCGAGCAGCCAGCGGCGCAACTCGTCGATGCCGTCCTGGACCTGGTCGGAGAGGCTGTCGATGTTCTCCATCACCTGCCAGGTGACGAACCAGCCGATCAGGCCCATCACCACGAACCCGCCGATCGCGGTGAGCGCCGTGGCCACTCCGCGCGGCACCCCGCCCCGCCGCAGCCGCGCCACCGTCGGCTGGAGCAGTGCCGTGATCAGCAGCGCGGCGACGAAGGCCAGCACGACCAGCTGGACGGCGCTGATGATCCGCATCAGCACCCACAGGGTGCCCGCGAGGACCAGCAGCCGCCAGCCCGCCTCGGCCGCGACCCGTACGCCCCACGGCACGGCCTGGGCGGGATCGGGCCGGGCGGGGACGGCGGGCGGGTGGTCCGGCGGCGGCGGTACGTGGTCGTACGGCCGCCGCTCGTACTCCTGGTCGTCGTACTCCTGCCGGCCGTACCCCTGATGGTCGTACGACCGCGTCCCCACGGCGTCGGCGTCGGCGTCCTCGCGCACCGCCGCCGCGCGCCGCTGGTTCAGCGTCCGGCTGATCCGGGTCAGCCCGGCGCCGAGCCGGCCGATCCACCCTGGCACTCGCGACATGATCCGCCCTCTTCCCCCGTCTCTCCCCACCACTCCCCCCGGAGCCGTCGCTCCGACCGTACAGGGCGGGCGCGCGAAAGCCCCTCACCGCGGGACGGCGAGGGGCTGCGCGGGACCGAGCGGCGGTACGAGGGCCGCGGGCGGCTCAGTACCAGTGGTTGGCCTGCCAGAAGGTCCAGGCCTCGCACGGGCTGCCGTAGCGCTCGTTCATGTAGTTCAGGCCCCACTTGATCTGGGTGGCCGGGTTGGTCTGCCAGTCGGAGCCGACCGAGGAGTACTTGGAGGCGGGCAGGGCCTGGAAGAGACCGTAGGCGCCGGAGGAGGCGTTGACCGCCTTGTAGTTCCAGCTCGACTCGTGGTCCACGATGTTGCTGAAGCACTGGAACTGGGCGCTCGGCACCATCTGACGCGCCATCGACTGGATCTGGGCGACGGTGTAGGAGCTCTGGACGGTGAAGTCGGAGGCGTCGCGGGTGGCGTCGCGGCTGGCCTCCTCCTGGGCCTCCTCGCGCTCCTTCGCGTCCTGTGCGGCCTTCTTGGCGGCCGCGTCGGCCTGCTTCTTCTTGGCGACCGCGGTCTGGGCTGCGGCCTTGCGCGCCGCCTCCTCCGCCTGCTTCCTGGCGCCCGCGTCGGCGGCGATGGCCTGCGCGTCGGCCTGCTGCGTCAGCGACGCGGTCTGGACCTGGGCCTGCTGCCCCACGGGGATGTCCGCGAGGAGCGTCGTGCCACTGGCCGTCGCCTCGGCGTCGTTGTTGCCCTGCATGGTGCTGCCCGAGGCAACACCGACGACGCTTCCGACAGCGGTGACCGCCGTGGCCGAGGCCACTGCGAATCCCCGGACCGAGATCCGGCTCACACGGTTTCCTTCCAGCATCGCCCGCTTCGGTGACCCTCGCGGACGCGATCGTGCCCCTGGCACTGGCCTCCCCAACTTCGGGGTCACGGGAGGCGCGGACCCGGTGGGCGACTCCCGGTGCGGGAGTGCCGCGTGGTGCTCGGGCGGCATACGACGTGGCTATGGAGTTGACCTGGTAATGCTGTGATTGCGTACCGCTGGGGGTACGCGTGTGTCGTATGCGGGGCCTGACAGGAACGAGACTCTGCCGTAACCGGACGGCGTGAGGCAATCTCGAGTTGCGTGTGAAAGCTCACACCGCGTTCGTCCCCGGGTATTCACGGAAACCCCCGCACGCGAAGGCGCCGCCCGGCTAGGCTCTTGGCCTTTTCCGGACGGCGCCGTCTACGCGTGCGTCAAAGCGTATGTCAAATGCGGCCTTCCTCCAGCATTTCGGTGACGAGCGCCGCGATCTGGGACCTTTCGGACCGGTTCAGCGTGACGTGCGCGAAAAGCGGATGCCCCTTCAGCTTCTCCACCACGGCGACGACGCCGTCGTACCGCCCGACGCGGAGGTTGTCCCGCTGTGCCACGTCATGGGTGAGGACGACCCGCGAGTCGGCGCCGATCCGGGACAGCACGGTCAGCAGGACGTTGCGCTCCAGGGACTGGGCCTCGTCCACGATGACGAACGCGTCGTGCAGCGACCGGCCGCGGATGTGGGTGAGCGGCAGCACCTCCAGCATGCCGCGCGCGGTGACCTCCTCGATGACCTCGCGGCTGGTGACCGCCGAGAGGGTGTCGAAGACCGCCTGCGCCCAGGGGCTCATCTTCTCGGCCTCGGTGCCGGGCAGATAGCCCAGTTCCTGCCCGCCCACCGCGTACAGCGGCCGGAAGACCATCACCTTCTGGTGCTGGCGGCGCTCCAGGACCGCCTCCAGGCCCGCGCACAGCGCCAGCGCCGACTTGCCGGTGCCGGCCCGGCCGCCCATCGACACGATCCCGATGTCCGGGTCGAGCAGCAGGTCGAGCGCGATCCGCTGCTCGGCGCTGCGGCCCTTGATGCCGAACGCCTCCCGGTCGCCGCGCACCAGGCGGACATCGCCCTCGGGGGTGACCCGGCCGAGCGCCTTGCCCCGCTCCGACTGGATGGTCAGTCCGGTGTGCACGGGCAGGCCGGCGGTCTCGGGCACGCGGACGCGCCCTTCCTCGAAGAGGACGTCCACCTGCTCGCCGGGCAGGGTCAGCTCGGCCATCCCGGTCCAGCCGGAGGAGTCCGTGATGGCCAGTTCGGCCCGGTACTCCTCGGCCAGCAGCCCCACGGAGGACGCCTTGATCCGCAGCGGGAGGTCCTTCGACACGACGGTGACGTCGAACCCCTCGGCCTGGAGGTTGCGGGCGACCGCGAGGATGCGGGAGTCGTTGTCCCCCAGGCGGTAGCCGCTGGGCAGCACGCTGGGGTCCGAGTGGTTCAGCTCGACCCGCAGGGTGCCGCCGAGCTCCCCGACCGGGATCGGGGCGTCCAGGCGGCCGTGCCGCACCCGGCAGTCGTCGAGCAGCCGCAGGGCCTGCCGGGCGAAGTAGCCGAGTTCGGGATGGTTCCGTTTGGCCTCCAGTTCCGTGACCACGACGATCGGAAGCACGACCTCGTGCTCGTCGAAGCGGCTGAGAGCGTTCGGATCGGCCAGCAGGACGCTGGTGTCGAGAACATAGGTGCGCCGGTCTGGCTTGGGACGCTTTGCGCTGGTCACCACGGAAGGACGTACCCCCTCGGGAGAGGTCGGGGAGCGACGGAGTGGGGCTGGACCGGTCGTCGGCCGCGATGCACACACCGCACGGGCCGGGGACCGGCCCTCCACTGCTTCTCCCGTGCCGAGACCGCACGGTCGGGCTGGTGCAAAGGGCCTCCCGGGCGGGACGGCCCCGCGCCGCCCGCTGAGAACCGACACCCGTGGTTCGGGTGTCGACCTGGTTGCTTTATGCCCTGCCGGAAGCGCGGCCATGCCCCGGCATATGACGGCGCGCTGATGAACTGTTCGTTACACGTGATCCGCCGGCGTGTCCGCGCATTCGCCGGAACGGGGCGGTGCGCACGGCCCGGTTTGGCCACACAGAAAAACGGGCCGGTCCGTGGGGGGGGATACGGACCGGCCCGAGGGGGGGTTTCCACCATAACCCTTCGTGAGGGCTGCTGGGTGCATCGGCGCGAAACAACTACTCTCCGCATTCGAACGGCGACGCGGCGCTGGCCGGCGGAGCCCCGGTCCACGCCGGAATCATGGCCGGAACACAGCGGAATCCCCTAGGGGCCGTGTGACACGAGAGGCGTTCCGCGGAATTCGGCACACACTCCGGCCCGCCCGGTGAAGCACCCCCGGTTCCCCCCCCCGCCGGACGGCGTCACCGGCGAACGCGCACGTGGCCCGGCACCGCGCAGCCCCCTCCGCTGCGCGGTGCCCCCCACGTGGCTTTGCTCGCGCGAATCGACGTGGTCTGAACTTACGCGATACGGCGGGGCGCGATCGAGTCGCCGGACACCGCGCGGGATAACGATGTGGAAACCTCGTGGAGATCCTCGGTGGAGCTATCGGGCATTACCCGGCGAAGGGTGCACATGTGATGCGTGACGTCGTCGGGTCGTCGGGACGTCGGACCGCCGGGACGTCCGTGCGGTGCGGCGGCGTCTTTCGCGGTGCGGCGACGACCGCGACGCCGCGCGGGCGGAGCGGGGCCGTGCCCCGGGCGGCGGCCGGCGGCCGGCCCTCGGTGGCGGGCGCGGTGGCGTCCCCGGGTCAGGCCAGCAACGGGGCGACGCGTTCGGCCGTGAAGCGGACGAAGCCCTCCGGGTCCGGTTCGTCCGCCGTCGGCTGGAGGACCACCGTGTCGGCGCCGGCCCCGGCCAGCCGGTCGACGGCCTCGGCGACGGCACCCGCGTCGCCGGCCACACCGAGACCCGGTACGGGGTCCAGGCCCTCGGCGGCCAGTTCGGCGCGGAGCCGGGCGCCGGCGTCGGGGCCGGTGGCGGTGAGGAGGTAGACGACGACCTCGTGCCCGTCGGTCCGGCCGGCCGCGGCCCGGCCCTCGTCGATGAGCCGGCGGGCCGCCCGTACCCCCTCGGGCGTGGTGGCCGAGGTGAGCACCGTGCCGTCCGCGGCCTCGCCGGACAGCCGCAGCGAACGCGGGCCGGTGGCCCCGGCGAACACGTCGGCACCGCCGGGCGCGTCCGGCGGCCAGTCCAGGGCCACGTCGTCGAGGCGGACGTAGCGGCCCCCGGTGGTGACCCGCTCGCCCGCCAGCAGGGCCCGCAGCGCGGTCAGGTACTCCCGCAGCAGGGTCACCGGGGACTCGGCGCGCGCGCCCACCTGTCCCATCCAGTCCTGCACGCCGTGGCCCACACCGAGGACGGCCCGGCCGGGGAACATCCGGCGCAGCGTGGCGGCCTCCATGGCGGTGAGGGCGACGTTGCGCAGCGGTACGGGGAGGAGACCGACGCCGACCCGTACCCGTTCGGTCCAGGCGAGCGCGGCGGCGGCCGTGGAGACGCCGCCCTCCCGGAAGCAGTCCTCCCACAGCCACAGTTCGTCCAGTCCCGCCTCGTCGGCGGTCCGGGCCACGGCACGCAGCCGTTCGGGGGCGAGCTGGGGACGGAACACGGCGCCGAGTGCGGTCATGGGGTCTTCCTACCCGGGTGGTGGGGCGCCGTACAACGCCATTTCGGCCGGATGATCCGGCACCGGGAAACGGGGCGCGGCGCGGGGGTTGGCTGTGCCAGGCTGGCGGGTCGGCCGGCCGACGTGCCGGGCCGCCGAACCGCCGCCCCGCCGCCCCGCCGGACCATCACAGGAGTGTGCAGCGTGATCCCTCCCCGTCTCGCTTCCCTGCTCGACCAGTTCGACTTCGCCCGGGAGCGGCTGGCCGCCCGGCTGACCGGGCCCGTGCTGGACAGCGGGGACGGGTCGGAGACGGCGGTGGGACCGCTGACCGGCGCGGAGTACTTCTGGGAGCCGGTGCCGGACTGCTGGTCGGTACGGCGGCGGGCGGACGGGCCGGGGGCGCGGGCGGAGTTCCTGGCGGGTGCGGCCTCCGGCGAGTGGGGCCGGGACGCGGCGCCCTACCCGCATCCGTGGCCGCCGCCCTTCACCACCCTCGCGTGGCGGCTGAGCCACCTCGCCGAGATGCCGGCGCTGCGCGCCGACCACACCGCGGGGAACCGTTCCCTGACGCGGGACGACATCGCGGTCCCCGGGGACGCGGCGGGGGCGGTCGCCGCCTTCGGGGCCGGGGCGGCGGCGTGGCGCAAGGCGCTGCTGAGCGCGGACGACGCCGCGCTCGACCGGGTGGGCCACTGCACCTGTCCGCACGGCGGCGACGCGGAGGAACCGTTCCTCGACATCGTGTGGTGGGTCGACCAGGAACTGCTGCACCACGGTGCGGAGATCGCCCTGCTGCGCGACCTGTACCGGGCGTCGGCCGGGAGCGTGGAGCGGTGACCGGGCGGCGGTGGCGGGACGGCCGGGGCACCCTGGTGGTGCCGGCGGCGGGGGCCGGGGGGACGGACGTACGGGTTCCGCTGGAGATCGCGGCGTCCTACCGGGCCCGGACCCGGGGGCTGCTGGGGCGGGACGCCGTGGACGGGGCGATGCTGCTGTCGCCGGCCGGCTCGGTGCACACGTTCCGGATGCGGATGCCGATCGACGTGGCCTATCTGGACCGGCGGCTCACCGTGCTCGCGGTGCGCACGATGGTGCCGGGGCGGCTGGGCCTGCCCCGGGTGCGGTCGCGGCACGTGCTGGAGGCGGTGGCCGGGGTGATGGCCGGGTGGGGGGTGCGGCCGGGGGTGCGGGTCGAGGTGGAGGCGGGGGCGGGGGTCAGCCCGAGCTGATCCGGACGGTGGCCGTGCCGTCGGGGGCGGTCGCCAGGTGGAGGACCACGGTGCCGGGGGCCGCGCTGGGCGCCGGGGCCGCGGGGCCGCAGCCGTTGCTGCCGCTGTCCTCGCCGAGGACGGTGTAGCAGCCCCAGCCCGGGCCGTCGGCGCCGCCACTGGAGCGGCGTCGCCGGCGGTGACGTCGTAGTGGACCCGGTCCGGGCCGACCTCGGTCACGGACAGCTCGGCGGTGCCCTCCGGGCCCCGGAACGGGATGGCCACCGGTTCGGACACGGTGACCTCGCAGTCGGCGTCGGCGCAGGCGTCGGTGTTCCGTCCGTCCGCCGCGGTCGGCGTCGGGGACGATGGGAGCGACGGGGACGACGGGGACGACGGGGACGGTGGCCGGGGCGTGGGGGTCTCCCCGGCGGCGCGGTCCGGGCCGCCCCCACAGCCGGCCAGGGCGAGCACCGCGAGGAGCGTCAGGGCGGCTGGTTCACGTACCACTCGGGTCAGTTCTCCGTCCGGGGGAAGGAGACCTCGACCCTGCGGTTCTTCTTGCGGCCCGGTTCCGTGGAGTTGTCGGAGATCGGGTACTGCTCGCCGTAGCCGCGCACCTCGTAGGTGATGCCGGGGTCGTCCAGGGCCTGGGAGAGGAGGTCGTGGACGGCGTTGGCGCGTTCCTTGGACAGGTCGTCACCGTGGGCGGCGGAGCCGAGGTCGTCGGTGAAGCCGAAGACGCGGATCCTGGTGGCGTTCTGCGCCTTGATCTCCTCGGCGATGCCGACGATCCGGGACTTGGCCTCGCCGCCGAGCTTCGCGCTGTCCTTGCCGAACAGCACCTCGGCCTGGAGCGCGAACTTCACGTCCGTGTTGGTGTCCTCCCGGCGCTCGTCCCCGCTCTGGTCCTCGACGACCGACTTGATGTCCAGCACCTTGACCCCGGCGAGGGTGGCCCCTTCGGGGAGCTTCAGGTCGGGGTCGTTGGGGTCCACTTCGACGGGGGCGGAGGGGGTGGCTTCGGTTCCCGGGGGGACGCTGGGGGCGTCGTCGGCGTGGGCGGGTGCGCCACCGGCCAGGAGGAGGACGGTGACACCGAGGGTGGCGGCGAGTCGGATGCGGGTCACGGTGTGCCTCACCCGGAGATGGAGAGGGTCGCGCTGGCGAAGGTCGGCAGCTGGAAGGTGACCTCGGTGGTGTCCGCCGGCGGTGCGGGGAACTGCATGAAGACGGCGAGGCTGTCGCCGGCCTTGAGGGTCGTGAACCCGGTGGTGGTCAGGGGCCGGCCGTCGGTGTCGCGCAGGACGTAGTACCGCTTCTTGCTCTTCGAGTCGACGAGGGTGGCTCCGCCGAGGGAGCGACCGTTCCTGGTGATCTCGGTCTCGTTGCCGCTGAGCGCCGAGGGGACGGTGACGCCCTTGTCCCCGTCGTTCTTCAGATCCGCGTTCACCGTGATGAAACCACCGGCGTCGCGCTCGGCGGAGGTGATCCGCAGCAGCAGGCCGTTCGACCCCTTCACCTCGGCCAGCGGGGCCTCGGCCTTGCCGTCCTGAGTGCTCGGGTCGGACCCCGTGCCCTTGGACGCGGACGCCGAGGCGTCGGGGCTCTTTTCCTTCCCGTCACCACCACCGCAGCCGGCCACCCCGAGGGCCACTGTGGCCACAGCGGTCAACGCGACCATCCCTCTGAGGGCCTTCGTTGTGAGCCGCATGCTCATGACTTCGCTTCCTTCATCACTCGTCGTTCTCTCAAGCGTCGGTCAGGTGGACGTCGAAGAGGTCACGCGGCTCCGGGAGTCCGGTGGGATCGTCCGGGTCCAACTCCCACTCCTCGCCGCCCTCACAGGTGAGTCCCGGCAGCGTCTCGTCGTCCGCGTCGGGTCCGGGAAGCTCGAACGTGCAGCGAGATTCGATGACCGCCGTGGCTACGGCACGCGCGTGGATGTCCTCGGTGCCGGGGACGATGGAGTCGCCGACGGAATCCTCAGCGGTGACCTCCACCGTGTATTCGAGCGGCCCGACCGGAGCGCAGGCGTCGAGAGCCGCGCCGTTCTGTGCCGCGAGCTGTTCCGCTCGCCAGCAGGAGGGCGTGAGCCCCTGGCCCAAGCCGTCGAAGATGTCCTGCCAGGACTCCGGGTCGGCCACGTTCTCGACCCACTGTCCGGCGAGTTGGTCCCGCCAGTCCTGCGCCGCCGCCAGTGCCGCCGCGTCGGCGGCCGTCTGGGCCCCGTTCCGGTTGGCTCCGGCCTGGCCCACCGCCAGGTACGCGAGCGCGAGAAAGAGCAGGCCGCCCACCACGGTGAGGTAGATGGGAAAGGCCTGCCCCGCGTCGCCGTGCTGGCGGAACCTGCTCAGCCGCCGGTGACTTCGCTGATCTTGGTGGTGATCGCGTCGAAGATCGTCTGCCCGATGCTCGTCCCCGTGATGGCCAGCACGATCGCCACCACCACCGCGATGATCCCCAGGTACTCCACCGCCGTCTGCCCCTTGTCGCCCCGGGCGGCGCGGGTCTGAAGGTAAGCGGCCGTCGTGTGCAGCCAGTTGCCCATGGTGTTCCCCTTCGCGGTGGCCGGTGCCGGTGGCCGCACCGTACGGGTGCCGGTGCCCTGCCCCCGAGGGCCCCTGGGCCCAATCCCGGGCCCAAATCCGGCGCCTCACCGCGGATCACCCCAGTTGCCCAGCCACTTGGCGGTCGCCTCGGCGCGGCTGGTGCTGTGCAGCTTGGCGAAGATGCGGTTGATGTGGTTCTTGACCGTCTTCTCACTGATGAAGCAGGCCGCGGCGATCTGCTGGTTGGTCATGCCGGACGCGATGAGGTCCATGATCTCCGCCTCCCTGGTGCTCAGCTGGAACTTCGGCCTGCCACTCGACGACTGTCCCACATCCGATTGCATTCGCGAAAGGTTTTCCGTGAAGACGGATGAACTCGTCTTGGTTGCGGCACTATACGGAGGTTGCCGTACCGCATCACCGTATGCATTCGCACTCCTGAGCTGTTCAAGAACCGCTCCCGCAGCCGTCGGCGAGAAGTGGGTGCGGCCCGCCCCGGTGTCCCGTACCGCCGTGATCAGCTGGTCCGCGGTGAACTCGCCGTGGACCAGGTAGCCGCCCGCTCCCCGGCGCAGCGCCTCCCGTACCGTCTCCGACTCCCCGCTGTACGTCAGCATCATCACCGGGGCGATGCGCACGAGGTAGGGAAGGGCCGAGAGGCCGTCCACACCGGGCATGCGGACGTCCAGGAGGACCACGTCGGGGCGGTGCCGGTCGGCGGCCTCGCAGGCCTGGCGGCCGTCGGCGGCCTCCGCGACCACCGTGATGTCCGCGCGGCCGGAGAGCAGGGCGGTGAGTCCGGCGCGGACGACCGGGTTGTCGTCCGCGACGACGACCCGCAGCGCGGCCGGGGGCGGAGAACCCTGCGGGACGGCCGGGGTGGGCGGGACCGGTGGGACGGGCGGGACCGGCGGCGGGGATGTCATCAGCGGGTCTCCTCGGCTGGTCGAGGCGTCGTGGTCGTAGTCGCGGTCTCGGTCGTAGGCGCGACCTCGGTCGCGGTCTCGGTCGTAGGCGCGGTCGCGGTCTCGGTCTCGGTCGTAGGCGCGGTCGCGGTCGTCGTCAGGGCCGCCAGTGGCAGGTCCAGGCGGACCTCCGTGCCCCGTGCGCGCTCGCCCGGGCCGACGCGGATGCGGGCGCCGATCGAGGCGGCCCGCTCCACCATGCCGACGAGGCCGAAGTGGCCGGTGCGGCGGAGCTGTTCGAGGGAGGTGCCCTCGGGCAGGCCCGTCCCGTCGTCCTGGACGGTGACGCGGAGGTGGTCGTCGTGGACGCCCGCCCGGACGTCGATCCGGGTGGCGGCGGCGTGCCGGTGGGCGTTCTCCAGGGCCTCCTCGGCGATCGTCAGCACCTGGCGGGCCACGGCCGGGGCGACCGGGGGCACGGCGTGGCCGCCGGTGGGGTGGTAGACGGACGGCAGGCCGGTGCGGGCGCCGAAGGCGCGGGTGCGGGCGGCGAGTTCGACCAGGACGTCGGTGCCGTGCCCGGGGTCGGACTCGCGCCGCAGGTCGGTGAGGAGTTCCCGGGACTCGGCGGCGGCCCGGCGGGCCGAGCGGGCGACCAGTTCCGCCTGCCGCCGCACCAGGGCCGGGTCCATCCGGTCGGCGCCCGCCGAGGCGGCCAGGCCGTCCGCGGCGAGGGCGACGCCGTGCAGGGTCTTGGCGACGGAGTCGTGCAGTTCGCGGGCGAGGCGGGCGCGTTCGGCACTGACCGCCTCCGTCGCCGCCAGCCGGGCCTGGACGGCCGTCAGGGCCCGGGTGGCGGAGCCGAAGCGGAGCATGAGGCCGCGCAGGCTGGAGCCGGCGGCTCCGGCGACGACGCAGAGGCCGGGCAGCAGGAGCGACTCCGCGACGCCCGGGGAGAAGTCGGGGGCGGTCGCGTGCGCCAGCAGCAGGATCAGCGACTGGAGCGAGGCGAAGACGGCGGCGCCGCGCCAGCCGTAGACCAGGCCGGCCAGCAGCGGGGTGCAGACGCTGACGTAGGCCAGGGTGGTGTCGGGGCCCGCCGAGAACAGGAGCAGCGCGCCGAAGAGGGTGTCCGCGGCCAGCAGGGTCGGGTGGCGCAGCAGGAGCGGGCCGAAGCGCTCCCAGTCGCGGAAGAGGACGTAGGAGCCCATGAAGGTGACGACCACGGCCGCGCCGACCAGCCGGACGCCCACGCCGGGGCCGGCGTTGAGGAGCGCGGCGGGCGCGGCCACCGCGATCATCGCCAGCCGGAAGCCGAAGACCTGGCGGCACATCGCCTGGAGGGCGTTGACCTGCAGGCCGATGCCGGGGGCGCGCGGCGCCTCCTCGCCCGGCCCGGCCGCCGGCGCCCGCCCCGGCGTCCCCGGCACGCCCGGCGTGCCCGGCGCCTCCGGCACCCCCGGCGGTGGCGTCACCGACGTCACGGGCACGTCCGCGGCGCCCGTCCTGACGTGGTCCGGCAGCACGGTCCCCGCCGGCGGGCCGGTGATCTCGGGTGCCCTCGGGCGGCGGCGCCGCAGCCCGAGGCGGCGCCCGGTCGTCCCCGTGACCGTCATCCGACCCGCCTACTCACCGGTGATCGTGCCGAAGTCGGTGCCGGAGCCGAGGATCAGGCCGGTGCCGAGCAGGATCATCGTGGCCGGGACCATGAAGGTGGTGATCATCATGGTGGCCTTGGGGACCGCGCGGGCGGCCTTGCGGCGGGCGTTCTGCGCGTCGGTGCGGCGCATGTCCTTGGCGAGGGAGACCAGCGTGTCGACGATGGGGGCGCCCAGCTCCTCGCCCTGCTGGAGCGCGGTGACGAACATCGCCACCTGTTCGGAGTCGTTCCTCCTGCGCAGCTCCGCGAAGGCCTCGCGGCGGCTCATGCCGAGGTCCATCTGGCGCAGCGTGATGCGCAGTTCGTCGGCCCAGGGGCCCTCGTAGCGCGTCGCCACCCGGTCCAGGGCCTGGCGGAAGCCGAGGCCCGCCGAGACGACGACCGCGAGGACGTCCAGGAAGTCGGGCAGGGTGCGCTCGATGACGTCCTTGCGGATCCGGATCGCCGACCAGATGCCGACCTCGGTCCAGAACGCGCCGAAGGCCAGCAGGAGCAGGGCGACCAGGTACTGGCCGCGCAGGAGGAAGACCAGGAAGCCCACGGCGCCCAGGGCGCCGTAGACCGCGCGGCGGGCGGCGTAGCGGTCGATGGTCAGGCCGCCGGGGTTGCCGGCCAGGTCGATGCGGCGGCGGTACTTGGCGACCTGCCCCGGGCCCATCAGCCGCAGGACGGCGGGGGCGTACCGCATGCCCATGCGGTCGACCAGGGAGTCGACGGCGCCGGTGCGGGTGGCGCCGACCTCCAGGGCGAGGACGAGGTCGGCGGGGAGCTTGGCGTCGGCCCGGTACATGCGGATGCCGGCGAAGACGCCCCACACGCTGAGGCCCATGACAGCGGCGAGCAGCAGTCCCATGACGTGACCTCCCTAGACGTCGATGCGGGACAGGCGGCGGATGAGGACGAAGCCGACGGCGTAGAGGCCGAAGGCGACGAGCACCGCGATCTGTCCGGCCGGGGAGCCCGTCATGCGTTCCAGGGCGCCGTCCTTCACCCCGTTCATCAGGAAGAGCGAGCCGACGCCGAGAACCGGGACGGCGTACGAGGTCATGTTCACCTGGGAGAGCTGGGTGCGGACCTCGCGGCGGGTCTCCTTGCGCTCCTCCAGGGTCTCGGTGAGGTTGCGCAGGGCGCTGACCACCTGGCCGCCGGCCTTGTTGGACAGGACCAGGGTGGTGACGAGGACGACGAGTTCGCGGGAGGGGAGGCGTTCGGCGAGTTCGCCGAGGGCGTCGTCCATGGAGGCGCCGACGGCGAGCTGGCCCGCGACCTTGCCCAGTTCCTCGCCCGCCGGGGCCTCCAGTTCCTCCGCCGCCATGCCGATGGCGGTGCGCAGGGCGAGTCCGGCGTGGGTGGCGTTGGCGAGGATGCGGGCGAGTTCGGGGAGCTGGTTGATGAACTTCTCGATGCGTTTCTGGCGCTGCCAGGTGAGGAACTGGACCGCCGCCCAGACGCCCAGCAGCCCGGCGATCGGGCCGAAGAAGGGGGCGAGGGCCGCCTGGCCGACCAGCCAGAGCCCGGCCACGGTGGCGAGCAGGTAGACGGAGAACTCGCCCGGGGTGACGTCCAGGCCGGTGGCCGACAGCCGCAGTTCGAGGTTCTTGCCGAGCCGGGTGCGGCGCAGCCGGCGGTCCAGCTCCGGGAAGCGGCGCCGGCGGCCGTTGCAGGTCACCTGGCCGGTGGCGGTGAGCCGGTCGACGAGGGCCTGGCGCTGGGCCCGGCCGAAGGCGTAGGAGTGCAGGCCGGCGACGGCCAGGACGCAGGCCAGCAGGGTGACGCCGGTGGTGAGCTGGACGAGGGCGGACAGTTCCATCGGACGGGTCTCCTACCGGGTCTACCGGGTCTCTCGGGTGGCGAGCTGCTCCGCGGTGCGGGCGACGCCGAACGCCTGCGGGACGGGCTGGCTGGCCATGTGGAGGCGGTCGGCGGTGCGGCGCGGCAGCGGATAGTGCTCGTAGACGCCGTGCACCCGGCCGTCGGGCGTCATGGGCTGGGCGTGGAAGCGGGCGACCGTGGCCAGCCGGTACGGCTCCCCGCCGTGGCTGGCCAGCAGGGCGACCTCGGTGATGCGGCGGGCGCCGTCGGGGAAGCGGGTGAGCTGGACCAGCACGTCGACGGCGCTGTTGATCTGGTCGTGCAGGGCGACGAAGGGGACCTCCACGTCGGACATGGAGGCCAGGGTCTGCAGCCGCATCAGCGCGTCCTCGGCGCTGTTGGCGTGGACGGTGGCCAGCGAGCCGTCGTGGCCGGTCGACATGGCCTGGAGCATGTCCAGGCACTCGCCGCCGCGGACCTCCCCGACGACGATCCGGTCGGGCCGCATCCGCAGCGAGTTGCGGACCAGGTCGCGGATGGTGACGACGCCCTTGCCCTCGACGTTGGGCGGCCGCGACTCCAGCCGGATCACATGGGCCTGCTGGAGCTGGAGTTCGGCGGAGTCCTCGATGGTGATGATCCGCTCGTGCTCCGGGATCAGCCCGGACAGGGCGTTGAGGAGCGTGGTCTTGCCGGTGCCGGTGGCGCCCGAGACGATGATGTTGAACCGGGCCCGCACCAGCCCCGCCAGCAGGTACAGCATGTGCTCGTCGAGCGAGCCGAGGCCGATCAGCTCCTGGAGGGTGAAGGAGCGCGGGAAGCGGCGGATGGTGAGGATCGCGCCGGTCAGGGAGAGCGGCGGGATGATGACGTTGACGCGCTCCCCGGACGGCAGCCGGGCGTCGACCATCGGGTTGGACTCGTCCACCCGCCGGTTGACGGTGGAGACGATCCGCTCGATGGTCTGCATCAGCTGGTCGTGGGAGGCGAAGCGCAGGGGCAGCTGCTCCACCCGTCCCCCGCGCTCCACGAAGATCGCGTCGGGCCCGTTGACCATGATCTCGGTGACGGAGGCGTCTTCGAGCAGCGGTTCGAGGATGCCGAGGCCGAGCGCCTCGTCGACCACCCGCCGGATCAGCCGCGACCGCTCGACGGTCGACAGGACCGGTCCCTCGCGGCTGATGATGTGCCCGAGGACGCGTTCCAGCCGGGCCCGGCGCTCGGCGGCGGCCAGCGAACTCATCTCGGCCAGGTCGATCTCCTCCAGGAGCTTGGAGCGGTACGAGGCGACCAGGTGGCCGTCCTCGCCCCGGCTGCCGTGCTCCTCGGGGGAGTGGATGCGCGCGCGCAGGCTCATGCGTCCGGTGCTCCTCGTTCCTCGGTCCTCAAGTCCTCGGTCGGTCGTCCGCGTCGAGCGGCATGGTGGCGGTCCGGGTGGCGTCGCCGAAGTCCCAGCCGGGGACGACGGAGGGGATGTCGACGGTGGCGGTGACCGTCACCTCGTCACCGCCGAAGGAGGCCGGGCAGGCGGTCCCGCCGGCCAACCAGCCGCTGACCGCCGCCGCGCACCCCTGCTGGGCGCTCTCGTCGAGCGAGGCGGCGCGCGCCCCGGCGCGGGCGGCGGTGCCGGCCTGCTGGGCGGTGTAGGCGATCAGCCCGAGCTGTACGGCGGCCAGCGCGACCAGGACCAGGACGGGCAGGAACCCTAGGTACTCGACGGCGGCCTGGCCGCGGTCGCCGTACCTGCGGCGGTGGCGTCGGCTGGGCATCTCAGTCCCTCTCCTCCTCGACCGCGCCCGCGTGGCCGCGGACCGTGAAGGGGAGCCCGAGGGCGCCCGGGAAGAGGACGGGGACCTGGAGTTCGACGGTCGACGTGACATACCCACCCCCGGTCTCGCAGTCCGCGCTGCCGCTCCACGCGTCCGGCAGCTTGTCGAGGCCGGCCGCCCGGCAGGCGCCCTGCCGCTCCCCCGGTGCCGCCGCCGTCCCCGCCCGTACCGCCTCGTCCGCAGCATTCCCCGCGAGCGTGTAGGTGTACCCCACCAGTACGAGCTGCCACAGCACCACCAGCGTCACCAGGATCACCGGGGTCATGCCGAGGAACTCGACGGTGACCTGGCCCCGGTCCTCGGCCCGGTACCGGCGCGGGCGGTTCATCCCCCGCCTCCCCTGCGCCGCCGCAGGCTCACCGCGCCCCGGTCGCCGCGGAACCGGCCGCCCTTCTGCACCGCCGTGCCGGGGGCCTTGACCAGGCCGGTCTCGGCGGCGAGGCCCCACAGCGCCTGCCGTACGGTGGAGCGGGCGTCCAGCTCGTGCAGGCGGCCGGCGTCCACGGCGGCCTGCAGTTCCCTGAAGTGGGCGGGGATCGTGGTGGCGGCGACGGCGGTGCCGGTGATCCGGCCGATCAGCGGGGGCTGGATCTCCGTGCCGCGGGTGTGCCGGTTGACGACGACGGTGGTCTCCTCGGCCTTGCGGATCTGGAGCCGCTCCCACATCCGCACCGCGCGCTTGGCGCCCCGGACGGCCACCACGTCGGGGGTGGTGACCAGCAGCGCGGTGTCGGCGGTCTCGACGGCCGCCGCGCCGGCCCCGCCGAGCTGGGCGCCGCAGTCGATGACGACGACGTCGTAGCGGGAGCGCAGGGCGCCGACGATCTGGCGGGCGGCCCGGTCGGTGACGTCCTCGCCGCGTTCGCCCTCGGCGGGGGCGAGCAGCAGGGCCAGGCCGCTGTCGTGGCGGAAGACGGCGTCGGCCAGGACGCGCGGCGAGATGTCGGTGATCGCCGCCAGGTCCAGCACCGAGCGGCGGAACTGGACGTCCAGGTAGGAGGCGACGTCGCCGGTCTGCAGGTCGAGGTCGAGCAGGGCGGTGGAGCGGCCGGACGCCTGGGCGGCCAGGGCCAGCTGGACGGCGGTGACGGTGGCGCCGACCCCGCCCTTGGCGCCGCTGACGGTGACGACGGTGCCGCCCGCGCCGGTGCTCGTGTCGCCGCCGCTGCCCAGGTGGCGGCGTACGCCCACCGCCCACTGGGCGACGACGTGAACGCGCGCGGCCAGTTCCTCGTAGGTGAGCGGGAGGGCGATCAGGCCGCGGGCGCCGTAGTCCATGGCCGCCTGGAAGAGTCCCGGTCCGGCGTCGGAGGTGACGAGGATGACGCCGACGGCCGGGAAGCGCAGGGCGACCTCGCGGATCAGCTCCAGGGCCGGGACGGGGCCGATCCGCTCGTGGACGACGACGACCTCGGGCAGTTCGTCGACCGACTCGGCGGCGAGCCGGGCGAGGGTGTCGATGAGCTGGGTGGAGTCGGTGACGGGAGCGACCGGCTCGGCGTCGGGGAGCTGGCTGAGCAGGGTGGTGACGGACCGGACGGCGTCCGCGTCACCGACCGCCGGGAGGATCCTCGTGGTCATGCGGGCCTCTCACTTGTCCTTCGCGAGTTCGTACGTCCGGTCCTGCTCGGGGACCGTGCTGTCGCCGCCGGGCGCGACCAGCGCGAGCCGGACCCGCTGGGCGAACGACTCGGCGTAGGTGATGCGCTGGGCGTCGAGGGTGGACAGTGCGAAGGTGATGGGGACGGCCTCCGAGGCGTCCCGGCGGGTGCTGTTCTCGTCGGGTTCGAGCGAGGTGAGCTTGCCGACGTCGAGGACCCTGGCACCGGTCACGATGATCTTCGACTGGTCGGGGTCGCCCTCCCGGGCCCCCTCGAAGGTGGCGTAGACGTTGACGGTGGAACCGGGGGTGATCTTGCCGGCCACCCCGGTCGCCGCGTCGATCATGATGGCGACCTCCTGCTGTCCGGGCTGGAGGGCGGGCTGGTCGACGATCATGTCGCTCTGGAGCAGCGAGCCGCCCTTCAGCGTCGTCACCGCGATCTTGCCGCGGACGGCGGAGAGGTCGGTGACGGCGTTCTCCGACAGCCACCGCTCGGGCATCTCGATCTTCTCGAACTGGTCCGGGCTGAGCGGGGTGTAGGGCTTGATCTCGTCCTTGAGCCGGTAGGCGGTGACCTCGGGGCCGACCTTGGACTTCACGTCGCTGATGACGGACAGGACGCCGGCGAAGGCGCCGAAGGCGCACAGGACCGACAGGACGAGCAGGATCACGCCGCGGCGCTGGCGGGAGTTCATGTGCCGTACAACCTCATCGGGGATATCGGTCGGGCGGGGGCGGGGGCGGGGGCGGGGGCGGGAACAGGGGGCTCGGGGCGCGGGCGGGTCACGGGCTCACCCGCCAGGGCCGGCGGGCAGGGCGCCGCGTGACGTCCCGTTCGGGGCGGAGCCGTACTCGATCTCGTACGGCCGTCCGTGCCGGCCGCCGGTCCTCCCGTGGGCGCCGCCGTACCGGCCGCCCTGCCGCGGACCGGCCGGCAGGGCCGCGCGGCCGTTGCGCTGCCGGGCCTCGTCGGGCGGCGGACCGGCGGAGCAGAAGACGCACCGGTCGCCGATGACGTCGATGCCGCACCAGTGGCAGGTGCTCTGCCGCACCGAGGTCACCAGTTGGTAGAGGACCGACAGGTCGGGCAGGAAGGCGCAGAACTCGGTCACCCGGCCCGTCCCCCACCAGGCCGGGGAGTCGGCGGGCAGCGGCGTCTCGCGCAGGCCCAGCACGTTCCAGGACGGGGCGAGGGTCTGGGTGACCCAGTCGGAGGGGAGCTGGCCCCTGGCGACCAGCATCCAGGTGCCGAAGTCGGGTCCGTCGAGCGCGGCGTCGGGCCCGATCCGCACCAGCTGCGGCTCCGGATGCGCCAGTACGGCGAACTGGCTGCCCGGCACCCACGACTTGGCGTGCGCCCTCAGCCCCACCGGGACCCGGTCGAGCCGGGCGACCGAGCCGAGCAGGGCACCGGCGTGGATGTAGTGGGTGAGCAGCCGCCCCGCCGACGCCAGGACGCCGGGGCTGAGGTCGCAGGAGGCGAGCTGGCGCAACTGCCGCACCAGGACCGCCAGTCCGAGCGGCGGCAGCTCCGGCCGGAACAGGGCGATCCGGTCGCTCTCCAGCAGGGACCGGGCGGTGCGCAGCCGTCGTTCGACCCCGGCGGAGGCGGCCTGCGAGCAGACGACGATGACGTGTCCGTACTGGTCGACCAGGGTCTGGAGCTCGGCCAGCACCTGCTCCAGGGGCCGCTGTCCGACGTCCTGGAGGACTATGGCGGGCATGGTCCGCTCGTCCTGCGGCGGCAGCGCCAGGTCGGCACTGGTCACGGCAATGGCAGTTGGCACGCGCGGCTCCCCGTCTCCCATGCCCGTCGGTCCACCGGAGTGACTCCGGCACACCCGGATGACTTCACTGCGTGACTTCCCGAGCACTGTATCCACGCGTCTGTGACCGGAGAACAGCGTTTCTGTAGCTGTGGAACAACTTGTGACGCACAAGTCCCGCCAAACCGGGACAGGATCACCATTTCCCAATGGCATGTCCACCTCCACCCTTCCCCCGCTCGGTCCACACCCACCCCCTTGACAGGCCAATTGGTCTGGACCACCTTGTACTCCCAACGGTGGCCACCGTCCCCCTACTTCCCCCGGAGGCACCAGTGGACCCCGTACGCAGACAGCCCGGAAGACGCCTCGGCACCTGGGCCGGCGCCGCCACCGCCGCGCTCGCCCTCACCGTGACGGCGGTCGGCCCGGCGTCCGCCGCGGACGTCGACAACGCGGGCAACCCGGGTTTCGAGTCCGGGCTGAGCGGCTGGTCCTGTTCGGCGGGCAGCGGTACGACCGTCAGCTCCCCGGTCCGCACGGGCGCCGCCGCGCTGAAGGCGACGCCGAGCGGCCAGGACAACGCGCGCTGCGCGCAGACGGTCGCGGTGGTCCCGGACTCGACGTACACGCTGGGCGCCTGGGTGCGGGGCGGGTACGCCTACCTGGGCGTCACGGGCACGGGCACGACGGACGTGTCGGCCTGGACCCCGGACTCCACGGCCTGGAAGCACCTGACGACGACCTTCCGGACCGGCGCCTCGACGACCTCGGTGACGGTGTACACGCACGGCTGGTACGGCCAGCCCGCCTACTACGCCGACGACATCTCCGTGCAGGGCCCCGACGGGGGCGGCGGCGACGGGGAGCAGCCCTCCGTCCCCGCCGTCCCCGCCGCCCCGGCCGGCCTGAGCGTCTCCGGCACGACCTCCTCCTCGGTCTCCCTGTCCTGGAACGCGGTGTCCGGCGCGACCGGCTACTCCGTCTACCGCGACGGTACGAAGGTGACGGCGGTGACCGGCACCTCGGCGACCGTGACCGGCCTGTCGGCCGCGACGTCCTACTCCTTCCAGGTCACGGCCGCCAACGCGGCCGGCGAGTCGGTGAGGTCGGCGGCGGTGCCGGCGCGCACGGCCGAGTCCGGCGGCGGCGCCCTGCCCCGGCACGCCGTGACCGGCTACTGGCAGAACTTCGACAACGGGGCGACGGTCCAGAGGCTCTCCGACGTCCCGGCCGCGTACGACATCGTCGCCGTCGCCTTCGCGGACGCGACGACGACGCCGGGCGCGGTGACCTTCGACCTGGACTCGGCGGGCCTGGACGGCTACACCGTCGACCAGTTCAAGGCCGACATCAGGGCCAAGCAGGCGGCCGGCAAGAAGGTGATCATCTCGGTCGGCGGCGAGAGGGGCACGGTGTCGGTCGCGGACGCGGCCTCCGCGGCCAACTTCGCGGACTCGGTCCACTCCCTGATGCGGACGTACGGCTTCGACGGCGTCGACATCGACCTGGAGAACGGCCTCGACGCGACGTACATGACCCAGGCCCTGCGCGCCCTGTCGGCGAAGGCGGGCCCGGAGCTGATCCTGACGATGGCGCCGCAGACCATCGACATGCAGTCGACGTCCGGGTCCTACTTCCGGACGGCGCTGAACGTGAAGGACATCCTCACCGTCGTCAACATGCAGTACTACAACAGCGGTTCGATGCTGGGCTGTGACGGCAAGGTCCACAGCCAGGGCTCGGTGGACTTCCTGACCGCGCTGGCCTGCATCCAGCTGGAGGGCGGCCTGTCCCCGTCCCAGGTGGGCATCGGCACCCCCGCCTCCGCCCGGGCGGCGGGAAGCGGCTACGTGGCCCCGTCCGTGGTGAACGACGCCCTGGACTGCCTGACCAGGCTCACGAACTGCGGTTCCTTCAAGCCGTCCAAGGCGTACCCGGACCTGCGGGGCGCGATGACCTGGTCGACCAACTGGGACGCGACGGCGGGCAACGGCTGGTCGGGCGCGGTGGGACCGCACGTGCACGCGCTGCCGTAGCTCCGGCCGGTCCGGCGGCTGTTCCCCCCGCCGCGGCGGCGGGGGGAACAGCCGCGCGGGTTCACTCCCGCCGTCCCGGGCGCTCGTTCGACAGGTACTTCTCCCGTACCCACAGGCCCAGCAGCACCGTCCCGCCGACCAGCAGCGGCACCGGGTCGTGCGCGGCGGGAGCCAGTACCTGCCCCAGGGTCGTGACCGTGCAGACCGTCAGCGGGACGAACGCCGCCGCGCCCTCCATCCCCCACCGCAGCGTCGGCCGGGCCATGTCCAGGACGCTCGCCCCGCCGGGCAGCCACGGGGCTGTGATGATCACCAGGAGACCCGCGGTCCGGTAGCCGTCGGCCAACGGACAGGACGTCCCGCCGGGGCCGTGCGGGCCGACCGCCGCGAGCTGCAGGGTGTCGCCGGCCAGAATGAGGGAGAGGCCGGCGATCCCCGCCCACAGGGCGGGCCTGCGGTCACTGCGCACCAGACGGCACAGGGCCAGCAGAAAGCTGAGGAACACCAGCTCGGCCGCCCACAGGACACCCACCATCCCCTCGCCGAGCCGCCAGCCGGCGCCGACCCCGCTCAGCAGTACCCAGCCCGTCATGAACAGGGCCCCGGCCGCGACCAGCCCGTCGAGCACCCGCCGCAGCAGCGCGGGCCGGCCGGTGCCGGCGTCGGCCGCGACCACCAGACCGGCCGTGCCCAGCGCGACCGTCAGGGTCGCCCCGACCATCACCACCGTTCCCGACAGCGACCGCTCGTCCTGCCCCGGGTCCTGCGGGTGGGCCGACAGCACGCCGGCCACGACCCGGTACACGCCTCCGGCCGCCGCCGAACCCCCCAGCAGCAGCAGACGCGTCCGCACCCGTCCGCTCGCCCACCACGCACGGAGCACCAGCGAGACCGCCAGCGCGCCGCAGCCGACGGTCGGCCCGAAGGACACCATCCGCGCCACCGCGCTCCCCAACCCCGACATCAGGTGGCCTTTCACCGGTTGCCGCCCGCAGGGTCCTTCTCCCGGCCCTGGGGTCCACGGGGAGAACGTAGAAGACCCGCCACCTGCCCCGAAACGATCCGCGGGCCCATTCACCCGTACCGCGTACGCACAGGACCCACCGGCTGCCGCCGCTGACGCACGCCGTCCACACGCCCCGTACGCCGCCGCACCCGTCCTCGGCGGGGCCGCCCACGTCCGCGTCCCGCCCCCGGGCTCCTTGGCCTCACCGAAGCCCCAGATGCCGTCGCGGGCCCGGGCGGCGCGGGCCAGGACCCGCAGGCCTCCCGTGCCTTCATCCGAGACGTCGCCAACAGCCCGTGAGGACACTCGCCATGGACCACACCACCTGGGAAGAACCCTTCCGCGCCGAGGGATCGGCCTGCTTCCGCCTCGGCACCGACGACGACGGCAACGCCTGCATCGCCATAGCCGGCGCCGAAGAGGACCACCTCACCGACAGCCGCGAAGCGCTCCGCCGCATGATTGTCGACATCAAGGCGGGCAAGGCCGACCACCTGCTCCGAAACGGCCGTCCCCCGCCACGAGGAGACCCCCTGGCCGGCATCCGGAACGGCGCGTGGGCGTACAGGGGCGGTACCCCCGGCGAGTACCTGGCCGTCGAGGCGCTCGGCCAAGTGAGCCGACCCGGCTTCGAGGGGCAGCCCGCCGGTGGGGGCGGCCCCGCCGTGACGCCCCGTGCCCAGACCTCACCGGGTCCGCGCTAGAAGAACTCCGACCACGGCTGGTCCCAGATCTGCTTCACGCACAGGACGAGGAAGAGCAGGCCCGCGATGCCCAGCATGCCGTTGCTCAGCCGGCCGTTGCGCCACTCGGCGGGGGTGCGGGTGGAGTTGAGGAGCCAGACCAGGGTCAGGGCGAGGAAGGGCATGAAGGCGGCGCCCAGCACGCCGTAGATGATGACCAGGCGGAAGGGCTGGCCCTGGAAGAGCAGGACGATCGGGGGGAAGGTCAGCCACAGGAGGTAGAGGCGGAACGGCCAGGAGCGCTCGCGCTCGCCGGCGGCGATCTTCTCGCCCGTCGCCTCGGCCGTCCCGGCCCGCAGCCGGGCCACGAAGTCGGCGAACATCAGGCTGACGCCGTGCCAGACGCCGATCAGCGAGGTGAAGGACGTGGCGAAGAAGCCGATCAGGAAGAACTTCGCCGTGGCCGTGCCGTACCGGTCCTCCAGGATGTCGCTGAGCTGGACCAGGCCCTGGTCGCCGCCGGCGAGGGCGATGTGGGCGCTGTGCAGCAGTTCCGCGCCGACGAAGAGCATGGCGACGACGAAGACGCCGGTGGTGAGGTAGGCGACCCGGTTGTCCAGCCGCATCACCTTCATCCAGCCGGTGTCCGTCCACCCCTTGGCGTTGACCCAGTAGCCGTAGGCGGCCAGCGTGATCGTGCCGCCGACGCCGCCGATCAGGCCGAGGGTGTTGAGGACCGAGTCCTTCTCGTCGGGCAGGACCGGCAGGAGGCCGGCGAGGGCGTCGCCGAGGTTGGGGGTGACGCGGACCGCCAGATAGACGGTGACCACGAACATGACGCCGACCAGGACGGTCATGACCCTCTCGAAGACGGCGTACTTGTTGAACCAGACGAAGGCCAGGCCGGCCACCGCGCAGGCCACGCCCCACCACTTCAGGTCCATCACGTCCGGGAAGAGGGCCTGGAGGGGGAGCGCGCTGGAGGACATCGCCGCCGCGCCGTAGACGAAGCCCCAGACGACGACATAGAAGGCGAAGAACCAGGTCGTCCAGCGGCCGAGGCTCGCCCAGCCGTCGAAGAGGGTGCGGCCGGTGGACAGGTGCCAGCGGCCCGCCGCCTCCGCCAGGGAGATCTTCACCAGGCAGCCGATGACCGCCGCCCACAGCAGGGTGTAGCCGAAGTTGGCGCCCGCGATGAGGGTGGCGACCAGGTCGCCGGCGCCGACGCCGGTCGCGGCGACGACGATGCCGGGGCCGATGTGGCGCCAGCTCGACTTGCGAGGAGTGCCGGTGTTGCCGGGGGTGCCCGTAGCGTCCGCCATGCCGATCAAGAAAGCGTAAAGAGCACTCCGGCGCAAGGGCGCGCGGATGCACTTGACCTGGCCATGTCATGACGCCAGGATGAGCGCCACATCCGCACAGCACGTCGCTGGACCACCCCCCGCTCCACTCCCCGCCTCCGGAGATCCCGGAGGTTCCGGAGACTTCAGGAGACTTCATGCGACTTCGCTCACGAGGCCCCGGCAGCCGCAGGCACTGGGCCGCGCTCGCCACCCTCCTCGCGCTCGCCCTCGCCGCCCCGCTCTCCGCGACGACCGACGCCGGCGCCGACAGCGCCCGCCAGGCCGCCCCGTCGGCGGACGACATCCGCCAGTACGAGGTGCGCACCCGCTCGGACTCCGCGTCGCGCACCGCGATCCAGCGCACCGGCGTCACGGTGGACGACGCCGACGACCACTCGGTCTTCGTCTCCGGCCGCGCCGACCAGATCAAGGAGCTGGAGCGGCTCGGCTACGACGTCACCCCGCTGGGCGCGGCCCCCGACCGCTCGGGCGGCGCGGACGGCGTACGGCTCCTCGACTTCCCCTCGGCCGACTCCGGCTACCACAACTACGCCGAGATGACCGCGGAGATCGACACCCGGATCGCGGCGTACCCCGGCATCATCAGCAAGCGCGTGATCGGGAAGTCGTACCAGGGCCGGGACATCATCGCCGTCAAGATCAGCGACAACGTGGCGTCCGACGAGAACGAGCCCGAGGTGCTCTTCACCCACCACCAGCACGCCCGCGAGCACCTGACGGTGGAGATGGCGCTCTACCTGATCCGCGAGCTGGGGGCGGGCTACGGCTCCGACTCCCGGGTCACCAGCATGGTGAACGGCCGCGAGATCTGGATCGTGCCGGACATGAACCCGGACGGCGGCGAGTACGACATCGCCACCGGCTCCTACCGGTCCTGGCGCAAGAACCGCCAGCCCAACTCGGGTTCCTCGTACGTCGGTACGGACCTGAACCGGAACTGGGCCTACCGCTGGGGCTGCTGCGGCGGCTCCTCCGGCTCGCCGTCCTCCGAGACCTACCGGGGTTCGGCGGGCGAGTCGGCGACCGAGGTGAAGGTCGTCGCCGACTTCGTGCGCAGCCGGGTCGTCGGCGGGGTGCAGCAGATCAAGGCGGGCATCGACTTCCACACCTACAGCGAACTGGTGCTGTGGCCCTTCGGCTACACCACCGCCGACACCACCACCGGGATGACGGCCGACGACCGGAACGCCTTCGCGACGGTCGGGCAGAAGATGGCCGCCAGCAACGGCTACACGGCGGAGCAGTCCAGCGACCTGTACATCACCGACGGGTCGATCGACGACTGGCTGTGGGGAAGCCAGAAGATCTTCGGGTTCACCTTCGAGATGTACCCGTCGTCCAGTTCCGGCGGCGGCTTCTACCCGCCCGACGAGGTCATCGAGCGGGAGACCTCCCGCAACCGGGACGCGGTGCTGCAGCTCCTGGAGAACTCCGACTGCATGTACCGGTCCATCGGCAAGGAGTCCCAGTACTGCTGACCGCCGGAGACACCCGCCCTGCCGAGAGCCTCGTACAGGAGGCCCTCGGCAGGGCGCGGTTCGGCAGACCCGGGGTCGTACGGGCGCGGCCGGAGCACCTGCCGGCGGTCTCCGAGCGGCCGGCTGCACGGCTGTCGGCCGTGCCCTTCGCCGCCGGGGCTCTCCCCGGCTCCGGGCAGGTCTCGACCGCCTGGGGCCCGGTCCCTCAACTGGACACCGCCCGGGTCGACAGCGCCCGCGGGCCGGAGTTCCCGAGCGGTGCCGCCCAGTTCGCGAAGTACCGTACACACCTGGACCGGATGGAGCGCATCACCCTGTCCCCGCAGGCGTCCCGCGACTTCGTCCGGGACGTCGCCAACGGCCTGTGAGGAGACGCGCCATGGACGACAGCACAGGGGAAGAGCCCTTCCGCGGGAGGGAGCGCGTTGCTTCCGCCCCGGCACCGACGCCACCGGCAATGCCCGCATCGCCATAGCCGGCGCGGAGGGCATCCCCCTCGCCGACAGCCGGGACGCCCCGCGCCGCATGATTCCCGACATCAAGGCGGGCAGGGCCGGCCACCTGCTGTGAAGAGGCTCGCCCGACGTCCGGCGGGGCGAGTCCCGGAAGGCATCGGGCAGTGCCCGCCACCATGCCCGTCCGGCCGTTGATGCCGGAACTTCCGGCACAGTTGCATGACCATTTGTACTTATGAAAGGCAACTCATGTACAAGCAGCAACGGCGCGGCAGCTCTGCCACCAGCCCCCACAGGACCCCAGCCGGTTCCGTGACCGCGTCCTCCGCGGAGCTGGACATCCTGAAGCTTCAGCGCACCGCAGGCAACGCGGCCGTCAACCGCGCGTTGGAGCAGGGGACGGCCGCGCCGGTTCAGCGCATGGAGGAGAAGGAGAAGAAGAGTCCTGGGTATCCGCCCGACCTCTCCAGCCTCACTCTCTCTTCCCGGGCCTACGAGCCCCCCACCCTCTCCTCCCGGGCCTACCAACCCCCCGCCACCCTCTCCTCCCAGGCCTACGAGCCCCCCACCCTCTCCTCCCAGGCCTACGAGCCCCCCACCCTCTCCTCCCGGGCCTACCAACCTCCCAGTGGCTCCCCGGCGCCGAACGAGAGCCGGGACCAGGGCACTCCCAGGGCTTCCCGTAGACCCGCGAATTCTGGTACCCGTGTCGCCAAGAAGCTCTCCGACGTCTTGCCGGAGAGTGAGTGGTGGAAACTCTTCATGGACCCGAACGACCATGAGACCGCACTGAAAAAGCACCCCGAGGATCCAGGCAGCTATTACGACAACGATCAGTCACCGGGATTCAGGGCAGGGATGGTCGACGCCTACCGCAAAGCACTCGAAGACCCCGAAATCACCCTCGACTCCGAGACGTACAGCGACCTCCACACCACGGTGACCTCAAACCTCGGGAAGAAGCCGGAGAAGACAGGAAACAGAGGTCAGCCGACGAAGTTCCCCTTGCGTGCCGACGCCATGAGTGAGGACACCGACAAACTGTACGTAGGCGACCGGAAACTTCTGGGAAACTTCAAGAATTTCTCTTTCCAGAAACCGGACAAAGAACTCAGTAGGGCGGTCTCCGTCCTCGGCATCCCCACCGCCAAGAAGGAGAGCAACACCGAGATATCAACCAACTACAACATCAAGGATTGGTCGACGCTGGTCGATCAGATATTCCAGGACTATTACAGCGAAATAAGCACCGCAGAAACCGACGAAAGCAAGCTCGAGGTAATAGCGAAGACCATCACCAAACTTCAGATAACGCACCCGTTCCAGGACGGAAACCGTCGGCTCAACGTCCACGTAATCCTGCCCAAGCTGCTCCTCGAGAACAACTTCAAACCGGCGATCTCACCAGATGTACGTCACATATTCCAGGGCGGCGCCAGCCACAAGAAGCAGGTGGAAGTCCTGCGGCAGAGCCAGATCTAGCCCAGTCCGTCACCACCGGACGCCGGGTGGTGCGAACCGTCCTTCGAGGGCATCCCCGCTGCCCGTCCGGCCCGTTTCCGGGCACCCCCGGACGTGCCACGATGATGACGGACTGGACTGGAGGAACAACCGTGTACTTGCGTCGTTCCCGTACGGACGAGACGACCGTGCGCCCCGATGCTCCGAGATCATCACCGGCCTGGTCGCGCGGCGTGTCCGCGTCCCGCCCGCTCGATGTGGCGGCTCTGCAGCAGCTCGCGGGGAACAACGCGGTGGCGCGTACGGTGAGGGACATGCCCGTCCAGCGGGCGGGCGACACGACGGTGCCTGGAGCCCGTGCACCCCGACGGCTGGAGGAGGTGCTCCCCCGTGACCAGTGGTGGCGGGCCCAGCTCGACCCGGCCCACCACGAAGAGGCACGGAAGAAGCACCCGCAGAACCCCGGGGAGCTGTACGACCACCAGGAGTCGCCGGGTTACCAGTCCAGCATGATGGCCGCGTACGACCAGCACCTCAACAGCGAGGACATCGGCGACCGGGTCGACTTCGCCAAGTACAACGCGATGCACGACGCGGTGGTGTCCGGGCTCGGCAAGGACTTCGAACCTTCCGGCAAAGACGGCTACGCAACCAGCTTTCCCCTGCGTGCGAGCTCCCCCACACCCTCGGTGCTGAACGAGGAGATCGACGGGAGGCCACTGACCGTCAAGAGGGACGGCTTCGCCAGCACGGGCGTCAGGCCCAACGCCCTCACCTGGTACGGCCGCATGCACGGGGCTCCCAACGTCCTCATCGAGACCCTCTACAAGCACGATGAGGTCGAGCGCCTGGTCACGCAGATACTCGACCGCCTCTATGCGGATCTCGACAGGGCGGAGACCGACCGTGACCGCTTCAAGGCCATCGGGCGGGCGGTACGGAGCATCCACATAGTCCACCCGTTCGAGGACACCAACCGGCGGCTGAACGTGCACGTGCTCCTGCCGCGCCTGCTCCTGGCGGCCGGCTTCCAGCCGGTGATCTTCAAGGACATGGACCAGCTCTTCCAGGGCGGACGGTCACTGGACCAGATCGCCGACGCTCTGGAGAAGGGGCAGGGGCTGGACCTGACCAGCGACGAGCTGGTGCCCACCGAGTCCCGCTACGACCGTCCCTGGTACGAGAACGACGGGCCGGTGGTCGCGGGCACGGCGGGGACGATCGTCATCCCGACCTTCTCCTCATTGCAGACACCCCAGAGCTACTACGAGCCGCTGCACGCCCCCGCTCCTGCGGGAGGCTACGAGGACTACGAAGCGGGCGGCCCGGGACCGGCTCTGGTCCACGGGCAGTACGAGGAGATGGGCGGCCCCGGACCGGCTCTGGTCCACGGGCAGTACGAGGAGATGGGCGGCCCCGGACCGGCTCTGGTCCACGGGCGGTACGAGGAGATGGGCGGTCCGGGACCGACGATGAGGCATCCGGCCCAGCTGGCGTCCGGCCCCGGCGGGACCGTCCGGCGAACGGACACGTCCGGACGTGCCGAGCTGACCGAATACCTCGTCGGAGCCCTGCGGCAACAGCCCACCGGTCACGGAGACGAAGCCGGCTCAAGGGGGTAGCGCCCCTTTGGGGCGGGGAGGCGGCCGAGCGGCATGGAGGCGGCGCCCAGGACGCCGTGGACGATCAGGCGGAAGGGCTCGTCCTGGAAGACCGGAAGAACGGAGTCGTCGGCGGGGAGGTGAGCGCCAGGCAGGCGGTCACGACGAACGTGACGCCCACCTGGCCGGGGCCAGGCCCATGGCGGACAGCGGGACAAAGGGGCGTGCGTGGGTCCTCACGCGGTGCGCCTACTCGGCGCGGACGGTGGCGTCCTTGGCGGCCTTCTCGCGGGTCCCTCCGGCGGTCGCTTCGTCCGGCCCCGCGTCCGTCCCGGGCTCGGCATCCGGCTCGTCGTCCTCGAAGTACGCGTCCAGGACCTCGTCCAGGGCGGACTCCCACTCCGCGAAACGGCTGCGGGACGCCGCCTCGATCTCGATCGGGTACCACCGGCGGTCCGGCGTGTGCACGGTGACGGTGAACCGCTTGCCGAAGCGGGCCGTCTCCGTCTCCACGGCCCCGACCTCGTCCCAGCGGAATTCGCACGCCTGGTCGTCGAGGGACAGGCGTATGCCCTTGTGGTCGGCGACGATCTTCGCGCGGCGGTCGGCGGCCTCGAAGACGGGGCCGTCCACGGGGGCCTCGTCCTCGGCGTCCGTCTCCCCGGTGCCCGTCTCCTCGGCGTCCGCCGCGTCCCCGGCGGGCGTCTCGCCGACCGGCGAGGGCTCCTCGGCGTCCTTCTGCGCCTCGTCGCGTCCCACGTCCTCGGGCTCACCGGACACGGGTGCGGTGAGCCCGGGGATGAAGGCCGGGTCGAATCCGGCACCTTCCAGGGGCTGGCTCGTCGATCCTCTGCGCTGCTCCACAGCGGGCAGTATGGTCGACGATCCTGTGCCGGGCACAGCCAGCCCCAACTTCGTTATCAGACGCCTACATGAGCCGCTTGCACGAGCCGCCTACACGAGCAGGCTCACCACGGCCGCCACCGCGAACCCGGCCAGCGACAGCACGCTCTCCAGCACGGTCCACGTCTTGAGGGTGTCCCGTTCGCTGATGCCGAAGTACTTGGCGACCATCCAGAAGCCGCCGTCGTTGACGTGCGAGGCGAAGATGGAGCCGGCCGAGATGGCCATGATGACCAGGGCGGTGAACGCCTGGGAGTGGTCGCCCCCGGCGAGCAGCGGGGCCACGATGCCCGCCGTCGTCACGATCGCCACCGTCGCCGAGCCCTGGGCGACGCGCAGCACCAGGGAGATCAGGTAGGAGAGGACGATCACCGGCAGGCCGACGCCGTCGAAGGTGTCGGACAGGGCCTGGGCGACGCCGCTGCCCTTGAGGACGGCGCCGAAGACCCCGCCCGCGCCGACCACCAGCAGGATGTTGCCGACCGGCTTCAACGAGGCCGTCGAGACGGTCTCCAGGGACTTGCGGGACCAGCCGCGCCGGATGCCGAGCAGGTAGTAGGCGAGGAACAGGGCGATGGTCAGGGCGACGAACGGGTTGCCGAAGAACTCGATCACCGAGCGGCCGGTGGAGGGGTCCAGGACGATCGAGGAGAAGGTCGCGGCGAGGATCAGGACCAGCGGGGTGCCGATGATGCCGAGGACCGTGCCGAGCGGCACCGGCGTCTCCCGCGGCTCCACCCCGGCGGCGCGCTGCTCGGCGACGACCGCCTCCCTGGCCTCCTCGGCGGCCTCCACCATGTCCTGCGGCACGGCGACGAAGATGCGGCGGCCGATCCAGGCGGACCAGGCCCAGGCGGCCAGCACGGCGGGGACGCCGCAGACGACGCCCATGAGGATGACCCAGCCGAGTTCGACGTGGAGCAGTCCGGCGGCGGCGACCGGGCCGGGGTGCGGCGGCAGGAAGGCGTGGGTCATGGAGAGGCCGGCCAGCAGCGGCAGGCAGTAGAGGAGGACCGACTTGCCGGAGCGTCTGGCGGCGGCGTAGACGATCGGCGCGAGGACGAAGATGCCGACGTCGAAGAAGACCGGGATGCCGAAGATCAGGCCGGTGAGGCCCATGGCGAGCGGCGCCCGCTTCTCGCCGAACAGGCCGAGCAGGCGGGTGGCCAGCACCTGCGCGCCGCCGCTGACTTCGAGGATCGCGCCGAGCATGGTGCCCAGGCCGATGATGATGGCGACGTGGCCGAGGATGCCGCCCATGCCGGACTCGATGGTGGAGACGGCGTCGGACTTCTGGACGGTGCCGAAGAGTTCGGTGACCGACAGCCCGGCGAGCAGGCCGACGGCTATGGAGACGGCCAGCAGCGCGACGAACGGCTGGAGTCTGACCTTGATGATGAGGAACAGCAGCAGCGCGATGCCGATCGCGGCGACGGTCAGCAGACCGGCCGTGCCGTCGATCAGGAGCAGCAGGCCGCCGGTGTGGGACGGGGTCTCGGACATACGGGGGTCCTCTGGGCCTTCTGGAGTGGTGCATGCGGCTTTCGGGCAGGAGCGATCGCGGCACGGCGCCCCGCGCGGGGAGCGCCGCGCCGTACGCGGACGAGCGAAGGGGGACGGTCAGCCCAGGACGGCCAGCGCGTCGATCTCGATGAGGAGTCCGGCGGGCAGACCGACGTAGACGGTCGTGCGGGCGGCCGGGGGCTGGGTGAGGCCCTGCTCCTCGAAGTAGGCGTTGTAGATGTCGTTCATCTCGGCGAAGTGGCCGACGTCGGTGAGGTAGACGCGGATCATCATCACGTCGTCCCAGCTCGCGCCGCCCTCTTCCAGGATCGCCTTGACGTTGGCGAGGGTCTGCAGGGTCTGCTCGCGCAGGGTGGGGCCGGCCGGGGTCGGGGTCTTGCCCTCCTCGTGCGGGAGGAAGCCGACCTGGCCGGCGACCTGGAGGATGTTCCCCTTCTTCACGCCGTGGCTGAACCTCGCCGGCGGCACGGTGTGGGTGGAGGGGGTGAGCGCGGTCTTCTCGGTCATGCGGTGACTTCCTTGGCTGGGGCTGAGGATGGGGCTGAGGATGGGGCCGGGGTTCTGCCGGAGTACTCGCCGCTGACGGCGTCCGCCGTACGGCGCACCAGCGGGAGCAGGGTGAGGAGTTCGTCGGCGGTGACGACGACGTTCGGCGCGGAGACCGACATCGCGGCGACCACCCGGCCGGCCGCGTCCCGGATGGGCGCGGCGACGCAGTTGATGGACTCCTCGTGGCCGCCGAGGTCGGTGGCCCAGCCCTGTTCGCGCACCTTGGCCAGTTCCTTGAGGAAGGCGTCGGCGCTCGGTGTCGAACGGGACGTGTACAGGGGGTAGTCGAGCTTCTCGGCGACCGCGCGCCGCTCGCCCTCGGGGAGGTCGGCCAGGAGCAGCTTGGCGACGGCGGCGACGGTGATGGCGACGGGCTTGCCGATCCGGGAGTACATGCGGACCGGGTAGCGGCTCTCCACCTTGTCGATGTAGAGGACCTCGTTCTCCTCGTGGACGGCGAGGTGGACGGTGTGGCCGCAGGTCTCGTTGAGGCGTACGAGGTGGGGGTGGGCGATCTCGCGGACGTCGAGGTTCTCCATCGCCTCCTGGGCGAGGGCGATCAGCCGGGAGCCGAGGCGGTAGCGCTGGTCGGACTGGCGGTAGACGAAGCCGTGGTCGTGCAGGGTGCGCAGCAGGCGCAGGGCCGTGGACTTGTGGACGCCGAGGGCGTCGGCGACCCGGCCGAGGTCGGCGGGGCCCTCGGCGAGCAGCGGCAGGATGCTGAGCGCGCGGTCGACGGTCTGGCTCATGGGGTGCGTACCTCCTCGTCGGCCCGGCCCGTGTCCCGTGTCCAGCCGGGGCCGAGTCGCAGTCTCCCCCATGCCTCCTCGTCCAGGGCGGCCAGCCGGTCGGCCAGGTCGCGGGCCGGGGGCGGGGCGAGGTCGCCGGGGACGGTGAGGGCGGCGGCGGCCCAGAGGTGGCCGTGGCGCAGCCGGTCCCGTACCGGCAGTCCGCGCAGGGTGGCGGAGAGGAACCCGGCGGCGAAGGCGTCGCCGGCGCCCACGGCGGCGACCACCTCGACGCGGGGCGCGCGTTCGTGGACGGCGGTGCCGTCGGCGTCCTCGCACCCGGCGGGGTCCCGGCCGAAGGCGACCGCGCCGCCCGGTCCCTGCTTGACGACCAGCACTCCGGGCTCCGGCAGCGCGTCCCGCACGGCCCGCGCGCCGCGCAGGCCCCAGGCGTCACGGGCCTCGTCGTCCCCGACGAACACGATGTCCGCCCCCCGCGCCAGTTCCAGCAGGACCTCGGGGCCGCCCGCCGCGCGGCTCCACAGCCCGGAACGGTAGTTCACGTCGAAGGACACGCGTGGCCGTTTCGCGTGACGCGTGGTCAGCTCCCGCATCAGCCGCAGGCAGTCGGCGGAGAGCGCGGCCGTGATGCCGGACAGGTGCAGTACGCGCCCGGTGCGGACGGCGGCCGGGTCCACCGTCCGCGGGGACATGGCGGAGGCGGCCGACCCGGCCCGGTAGTACGCCACCTCGTGCGCGTCGGTGGCCCGGTCCCCGGCGGTACGGAAGTACACGCCCGTCGGACGCTCCGGGTCCCGCCGGACGGCGCTCACGTCGACGCCGTAGCCGCCGATCGTCTCCACCAGGTGGTCGCCGAAGCCGTCCGCGCCGACCCGGCCGACCCAGCGGGCGGTGTGCCCGGCGGCGGCGAGCGCGCAGGCGACGTTGGACTCGGCGCCGCCGATGGCCCGGTCGAAGGAGGGGACGTCGGCCAGCCGGCCGGGGCGGGAGGGCAGGAAGGCGACCATGGACTCGCCCAGCGTGACCACGTCGACCACGTCGGCACCGTCTTCCGCACCGGCGGCGCCGGAGGCGACGACCGCACCGGCAGCGGCGGCGGAAGCGACGACCGCACCGGCGGCGTCTCCCGCACCGATGGCGCCGGAGGCGGCGACCGCACCGGTGGCGGCGGAGGCGGCGCTGCGGGGTCCGTCGGCGGTCACGGTGGGCAGGCTCCTTGTCGCGTCGCGCGGGCGGCGGCTCCGTTGACCCCGCGTTCGCCGAGATGTTAGACAGCGGTAAGCGATATACGCAATGGTTGTTGCACAGGATGCAACGCGCCTGAACAGGGAGGCTGCATGGCCCTCGACGCCGGTTCCGAAGCCCTCGCCCGTCTGGCCGAGGAGCACGTCGACCACCGCTTCAAGGGCCTCCCGCCGGACGCGTACGGCCTGACCGTCGCCGAGCTGGCCGCCCAGCGCCGGAACCTCTTCGACGGCGGCTTCACCACCCCCGTGCTGGCCCTGTCCGCCGAGCGCCTGGCGCACAACCTGGCGCTCATGGGGACGTACTCCGCCCGGCACGGCCTGGCCTTCGCGCCGCACGGCAAGACCTCCATGGCGCCCCGGCTCTTCCACCGGCAGATCGAGCACGGCGCCTGGGGCATCACCCTCGCCGTGCCCCACCAGGTGCGGGTGGCGCGGGCCTTCGGCATCCGGCGGATCTTCCTCGCCAACGAACTGGTCGACGCCGCCGCCCTGCGCTGGATCGCCGCCGAGCAGGACGCCGACCCGGAGTTCCGCCTCGTCTGCTACGTCGACTCCGTGCGCGGCGTGGAGCTGATGGACGCGGCGCTGGAAGGGGCCTCGCGCCCGCTGGACGTGGTCGTGGAGCTGGCCGCGGGCGAGGGGGCACGGACCGGGGCGCGCACCGAGGCGCGGTGCGCGGCGGTCGCCGACGCGGTGACGGCCGCGCGGGCGCTGCGGCTGGTCGGCGTCGCCGGGTACGAGGGCGAGGTGCCGCACGCCGGCCCGGAGCGGGTGCGGGCGTATCTGCGCCGGCTGGTGGACCTGGCCGCCGGCCTCGACGGGCGGGGCCGGTTCGGCGGGGCGGACGAGATCGTGGTGAGCGCGGGCGGCAGCGCCTGGTTCGACGCGGTGGCCGACGTGTTCGCCGAGATCCCCGCCCTCTCCCGGCCGGTGCTGAAGCTGCTGCGCTCCGGCGCGTACGTGTCGCACGACGACGGGCACTACCGCGAGCTGACCCCCTTCAACCGGGTCCCCGGGGAGGGGGCCCTGGAGCCGGCGTTCCGCCTGTGGAGCCAGGTCGTCTCCCGCCCCTGCCCCGAGCAGGCGTTCACCAACGCGGGCAAGCGGGACGCGGCGTACGACCTCCACCTGCCCTTCGCCCAGGTGGTCCGCCGGGACGGCGGCGCCGAGCGGCCCGCCGCCGGCGTCACGGTGACCGGCCTGTCCGACCAGCACGCCTGGCTGCGCACGACGGCCGAGGCGGACCTGGAGGTCGGGGACTGGGTCGGGATGGGCCTGTCCCACCCGTGCACGTCGTTCGACAAGTGGCAGCTCATCCCGGTCGCGGAGGCGGACGGGACGGTCGTCGAGTACATCCGTACGTTCTTCTGACCTGACGGGAGCCGTGGCATGGAAGAGCTGGTCATCCGGGACGCCGACGTCGTGGACGGTTCCGGCGCCCCCTCCTGCCGGGCGGATGTCGTGGTCGACGGCGGCCGGATCGTGTCGATCGTCCAGGAGGCCGCGGCGGCCGGCTGCCAGCGGCCCACCGCGCGCCGGGAGCTGGACGCCGAGGGGCTGGTCCTGGCCCCCGGCTTCATCGACATGCACGCCCACAGCGATCTGGCGCTGCTGCGCGACCCCGACCACAGCGCGAAGGCCGCGCAGGGCGTCACCCTGGAGGTCCTCGGCCAGGACGGCCTGTCCTACGCGCCGGTCGACGACCGCACCCTCGGCGAAGTGCGCCGCGCCATCGCCGGGTGGAACGGCCCCGGCGACGACGTCGACTTCGACTGGCGCTCGGTCGGCGAGTACCTGGACCGCCTCGACCGGGGCGTCGCGGTCAACGCCGCCTATCTGGTCCCGCAGGGCACGGTCCGCGCGCTCGCCGTCGGCTGGGAGGACCGGCCGGCGACGGAGGCCGAGCTGGAGCACATGCGGCGGCTGGTCGCCGAGGGCATGGAACAGGGCGCGGTCGGCATGTCGTCGGGGCTGACGTACACGCCCGGCATGTACGCGAAGGACGCCGAGCTGACCGAACTGTGCCGGGTGGTGGCGTCGTACGGCGGCTACTACTGCCCGCACCACCGCTCCTACGGGGCGGGGGCCCTGGAGGCGTACGCGGAGATGGTCCGGCTGGCCCGGGAGGCGGACTGCCCCCTGCACCTGGCCCACGCCACCATGAACTTCGGCGTCAACGAGGGCCGCGCCGGCGAGCTGCTGGCCCTGCTGGACGACGCGCTGGCCGCCGGCGCCGACCTCACCCTCGACACCTACCCCTACACCCCCGGCTCCACCACGCTGGCCGCGCTGCTGCCGAGCTGGGCGGGCGAGGGCGGCCCGGGGCGGCTCCTCGAACGCCTCGCCGACGACGACACCGCCGAACGGATCCGGCACCACCTGGAGGTGACCGGCTCCGACGGCTGCCACGGCGTGCCCGTGGAGTGGGAGACGATCGAGATCTCCGGCACGGGCGACCCGGCGCTCGGGGAGTACGTCGGCCGCACGGTCCGGGAGTCGGCCGCGGCCCGCGGCGAGACCCCGTGGACGGTCGCCCGCCGCCTCCTGCTCGCCGACCGGCTGGCGCCCACCGTCCTCCAGCACGTCGGCCACGAGGAGAACGTCCGCGCGATCATGCGGCACCGCGTGCACACCGGCGGCTCGGACGGCATCCTCCAGGGCGCGAAACCGCACCCGCGCGCCTACGGCACCTTCCCGCGCTACCTCGGGCACTACGTGCGCGAGCTGGGCGTGCTGTCGCTGGAGGAGTGCGTGGCCCACCTCACCTCACGCCCGGCCGCCCGGCTGCGGCTCCCCGACCGGGGCCTGGTCCGCGAGGGCTACCGGGCCGACCTGGTCCTCTTCGACCCGGCGACGGTCGCGGCGGGCTCGACGTACGAGGAGCCGCGCCGGCCGCCGACGGGCATCCCGCACGTCCTGGTGGACGGACGGTTCGTGATCGAGGACGGACGGCGCACGGACGTCCTGGCGGGGCGGTCGGTGCGGCGCGCGGACGCACCGGCGGGGCGTCCGGCGCGGCGGACGCCCCGCTGAGAGCGGACGCCGCGCCGAGAGCGGACGCCGCGCCGAGAGGGGGAGAATCCTCGCGAACGACGCGACCCACGTGGCGGAAAACACGGCCCGGCGGTCGTGACCGGGCCGTAAGCTCGCGGACATGCAGGTGATCCAGTCGACCAAGCTCGCCAACGTCGGATACGAGATCCGGGGCCCGGTGCTCGAGGAGGCGATGCGGCTGGAGGCGGCCGGTCACCGCATCCTGAAGCTGAACACGGGCAACCCGGCCGCCTTCGGGTTCGAGTGCCCGCCGGAGATCCTGGAGGACATCCTCCGCAACGTCTCCACGGCCCACGGGTACGGCGACGCCAAGGGGCTGCTGGCCGCGCGCCGGGCGGTCGTCATGCACAACCAGACCCTGGGCGTCGAGACGGACGTCGAGCACGTCTTCATCGGCAACGGCGTCTCCGAGCTGATCGTGATGGCGATGCAGGCGCTGCTCGACGACGGCGACGAGGTCCTCGTACCGGCCCCGGACTACCCGCTGTGGACGGCGGCCGTCTCCCTGTCCGGCGGCACGGCCGTGCACTACCGCTGCGACGAGCAGGCCGACTGGATGCCGGACCTCGCCGACATCGAGCGCAGGGTCACCGACCGCACCAAGGCGATCGTCATCATCAACCCGAACAACCCGACGGGCGCGGTGTACGGCGAGGAGCTGCTGCGCGGCCTGACCGACATCGCCCGCCGCCACAACCTGCTGGTCTGCTCGGACGAGATCTACGACAAGATCCTCTACGACGACGCCGTGCACGTCCCGACCGCGTCGGTCGCCCCGGACCTGCTGACGCTCACCTTCAACGGCATGTCGAAGGCGTACCGGGTGGCCGGCTACCGGGTCGGCTGGCTGTCGGTGTCCGGTCCGCGCGCCCACGCCGCGTCCTACATCGAGGGCCTGACCATCCTGGCGAACATGCGGCTGTGCGCCAACATGCCCGGTCAGCACGGGGTGGTCGCCGCGCTCAGCGGGCGGCAGAGCATCAAGGACCTGGTGCTGCCGGGCGGGCGGCTGCGCGAGCAGCGCGACACCGCGTACCGGCTGCTGACCGAGATCCCGGGGGTGACCTGCGTGAAGCCGAAGGGGGCGCTGTACCTCTTCCCGCGCCTGGACCCCAAGGTCTTCAAGATCAAGGACGACCGGCGGATGGTCCTGGACCTGCTCCGCCAGGAGAAGATCATGGTCGTGCACGGCACCGGCTTCAACTGGCCCGAGCCGGACCACTTCCGGGTGGTGACCCTGCCCTCGGCCGTGGACCTGCGGGACGCGGTCGGGCGCATCGGGCGCTTCCTGGACGGCTACGGCCAGCCCTGACGTCCGGTTCGCGAGAACACACAACTTTAGACTCGATCCAATGTAGGATGGTTTCCTGGAAGCAGTCAGGAGACCATCCATGTACGAGCCGATCCGTACCAAGTCGGTCCACAGCACGATGCCCGACAGCGCCCCGGACTTTCCCCACCGGTCCCGCGAGGAGGAGCTGGACATCCAGCTCGCGGGCCACCTCGCCGCGCTGCTCGCCGTCACGGACGAGCTGCGGGCGCTGGCGCCCTGCGACGAGCTGGACGCGGCGGCGCAGCGGCTTTCCGGGCAGGTCGCCCGGCTGCGGGACGGGCACGCGCCGGCCCGCGCCCCGCTGACCTCGGTGCGGGACGCACCGTGTCCCTCCGCCCTGCACCGGCGGGCGCACGCCCTGGCGGGGCGCGCGCTGGTGGTCGCCGCGTCCCGCGCGGACACGGCGGCGGCGATCCTGGCCGCCGAGATGATGGACCTCCACGCGGCGGCGCTGGAGCGCGGGGTCGCGCTGGCGCCGTAGGGGCCGCTGCCGGCCGACCTGCAGGCGCGGTGCCGCCGCGCGGATCCGGTGCCGCCGCGCAGGTCCGGCGCCACCGCGCGGATCCGGCGCCGTCGCGCGGACGCGGTTCCGCCGCGCGGACTCCGCGCCGCCACGCAGACTCCGCGTCGCCGCGCAAATCCGGCACCGCCGCGCGGCCTCCCGTGCCCGCGCGGCGGCACCGCGTGTGTCACAGCCGCGCGCCCTGCGGGGCGCGTTGCCATGCCGGGGCCGGTATGTCACCCCCCGTTCATGATCGAACGCCGGGAATGTTTCGTTCCGGAGGCAGGCTGCCGGCGTGAGACGAATCGCAGGAATAGTCCTCGCGGTCCTCCTCGTCGGCGGTGTGGTGGCGGCCGTCGTCGCGGGACGGGAGACCGGGGACGACAGCACGGCGACGAAGACCGTGCGTGCCGTGATCGGGTCGGAGAAGGCGGAGTTCTTCGCCGACCCGGACGTGGTGGAGGCCCTCGCCGCCAAGGGCTGGACCGTGACCGCCGAGACCTCCGGGTCCTGGGCGATGGAACAGCTCGACCTCAAGGGCTACGACCTGGCCTTCCCCTCCAGCCAGGCCCCGGCCGACGAACTCGCGAAGCGGTACGGCGCGCGGAAGCCGCTGCCCCGGCCGTTCTACTCGCCGCTGGTCGTCGTCGCCCACCGCGCCGCCGCCGACGTACTGGCGGCCAACGGCCTGGCGACCCTCGACCGCACCCACGGCGGCACCCTGCGGACCGACGCCTTCCTTGACGCCGCCCGCGACGACCGCACCTGGCAGCAGCTGGAGGGCGCCGAGCGGCACGGGGAGCTGCGCGGGACGGTCTACGTGTCGACCACCGACCCGGAGTCGTCCAACTCCGGCGCCCTGTGGCTGGCCGCCGCCTCCTACGCCGCGGGCGGCGACCGGGTCGCCGCCTCCGACGCCGACGTGGAGCGCACCGCGCCCCTGATGCGCAAGCTGGTCCAGGTGCAGGGCGCCCAGCAGGCCAGCTCGGACGCCGCGTTCCGGGACTTCGTCAGCGGCGTCGGCAACCCGCTGGTGCTGGTGTACGAGTCCCAGGTCGCCGCCCTGCTCCAGGAGGACCAGGACGTCGGCGACCTCACCGTCCTCTACCCGGACACCACCGCGACCAGCGACCACACGGTCGTCCCGCTCACCGAGGACGGCCGGGAACTGGGCGAACTCCTCTCCGACGACCCGGCGCTGCGGAAACTGGCCGTCCGGCACGGGTTCCGGCCGCAGGGCGCCGGTGCCGAGTTCACCCGGGCCACCCAGGACCACACCGCGTATCTCAACCAGCAGCTGACCGGCGTCCGGCAGGCGCCCGTGCCCACCTCCGAGGTGCTGCGCGACATCGCCCGCCGGGCGCGTGGATGACGGGGGACCCGGCATGACCGACGACACCGGCTTCGTACTCACCCCGCCCGAACCGGTGGCCGCCGTGCCCCGGGAGAGGGCCGGCGGGCTCGTCCCCGTCGACGACGGTGCCCGCGCCGAGATGTCCCGCAAGGCCGCCGCCTACGTCGAGTCGCTCGCGGCGCTGGACGCCCGCTCCCCGGAGTTCGCCGGCAAGGTCGGTGAGATCACCGCGCTGGGCGCCGGGGAGATGCGGGCCGCCGCCGCGCAGTCCAACCGGATGCTGGAGCGGACCGTGCGCGCCCTGCCGGGCAAGGGCGGTGACGCCCAGTCGCGGGTGGCGGGCTCGCTGGTGGAGCTGCGCCGGGTCGTGGAGGACCTGGACCCGCGCGACCTGCCCGCCGCCAGGGGCCGCCGGTTCCTGTCCCGGCTGCCCGGCGGCAACAGGCTGCGCGACCACCTCGCCAAGTACGCCTCCGCGCAGGGCACGCTCAACGCGATCGTGGGGTCGCTGCGCGGCGGCCAGGACGAGCTGCGGCGCGACAACGCCGCGCTGCAGACCGAACGGGTCCGCCTGTGGGAGACGATGGGCAAGCTCCAGGAGTACGTCGTCCTCACCGAGGCCCTGGACACGGCCGTCGAGGAGCACATCGCGGGCGTCACCGACCCCCAGGAGGCCGACGCGCTGCGCGCCGACGTCCTCTTCCCCGTCCGGCAGAAGCACCAGGACCTGCTCACCCAGCTCGCGGTGTGCGCGCAGGGTTACCTCGCCATGGACGTCGTGCGCCGCAACAACGAGGAGCTGGTCAAGGGCGTCGACCGGGCGGCGACGACCACCGTGTCCGCGCTGCGGATCTCCGTCATGCTGGCCTCCGCGCTCGACCACCAGAAGAAGGTCGTCGAGCAGGTCGACGCGTTGCGCGGCACCACCGAGGACCTGGTCCGGGGCAACGCGGAGATGCTCGCCACGCAGAGCGGCGAGATCCAGCGGATCGCCGCCGACCCGGCGGTCGGCGCGGACACCCTGCGCCAGGCGTTCCAGCAGATCTACCGCACCCTGGACACCATCGACACCTACAAGGCGCGGGCGGCCGAGGCGATGGCCGCCACGGTCGGGTCGCTGACCGCCGAACTCCAGGACGCGAGCGCCCGTCTGGAGCGCAGCCGTTCGCGGGGCGCGCTGGAAGGCGGTCCGGCGTGAGGCGCCTCGCCGTCGGTCTGACGGCCGCCCTCGCCCTGCTGACCGCCTGCACCGCCGACGGCGACGGCGCCGCCGGCGCCTCGGCCCCCGGTGTCCCCGGCCCCGCCGAGCCCGGCACCCTGCGCGTCCTCGCCTCCAGCGAACTCACCGACATGGAACCGGTGCTGGAGCGGGTCCGCGAGGACACCGGCGTCACCGTCCGCCTCACTCCCATGGGCACCCTCGACGCCGTCGACCTGCTGGCGAAGGGGAGGACGGACGGGCGGTACGACGCCGTGTGGCTGTCGTCCAACGACTACCTGCGGCTGCGCCCCGAGGCCGCGAAGCGGGTGGTGTCCGAGACGCCCGTGATGACCAGCCCGGTCGCCATCGGCGTCCAGGACGCCACGGTACGGGAGCTGGGCTGGAAGCCCGCCGACGTCACCTGGTCCCAGATCGAGCGGGCCGTGGCCGACGGGAAGCTGACGTACGGCATGACCGACCCGGCCCGCTCCAACTCCGGCTTCGCCACGCTGGTCTCGGTGGCCTCCGCGCTCTCCGGCGCCGAGGCGGCGCTCACCGACGCGGACGTGCGCGAGGCCCGGCCCCGGCTGAAGGAGTTCTTCCGGGGGCAGCAGCTGACCTCGGGCTCCTCGGGCTGGCTGGCGGCGGCCTACCAGCGGCGCGGGAACGTCGACGCGCTGCTCAACTACGAGTCCGTCCTCGAGGGCATCGACGGCCTCACCGTGATCCGCCCCCGCGACGGCGTCGTCACCGCCGACTACCCCCTCTCCTCCCTGGCGTCCACCAGCGCCGCCACCCGCGAGGACGTCCGGAAGGTGGCCGACGCCCTGCGCACCGAGGAGCTCCAGCGGCGGATCACCGACACCACCCTGCGCCGCCCGGTCGTCGCCTCCGTCGCCCCCGCCGCCGGCCTGGGCGCCGAACGCCGGCGCGAACTGCCCTTCCCCGGCACCCGCCCGGTCGCCGACGGCCTGCTCGACTCCTACGAGAACGAACTGCGCCGCCCCTCGCGCACGGTGTACGTCCTGGACACCTCGGGCTCCATGGCGGGCGACCGCCTCGACCGCCTGAAGACCGCGCTCACCGGTCTGACCGGCGACTTCCGGGAACGGGAGGAGGTCACGCTGATGCCGTTCGGCTCGGCGGTCAAGAGCGCGCGCACCCATGTCGTGGACCCGGGGGATCCCGGGCGGGGCCTGTCGGCGATCCGCGCGGACACCGAGGCGCTCACCGCGTCGGGCGACACCGCCGTCTACACCTCGCTGGAGAAGGCGTACGGCCACCTGGGCGGCGGCAAGGACACCTTCACGTCGATCGTGCTGATGACGGACGGCGAGAACACCACCGGCGCCGACGCCGGCGACTTCGACGGCTTCTACCGCGCGCTGTCCGCCGAGCAGCGGCGGATCCCGGTCTTCCCCATCCTCTTCGGCGACTCGGACCGGGCGGAGCTGGCGCACATCGCCGACCTGACCGGCGGCCGGCTGTTCGACGCCCGGCAGGGCTCGCTGGACGGCGCCTTCGAGGAGATCCGTGGCTACCAGTAGGGCATGGGCCTACCTCGAGTCCCGCAAGAACCTGGCCGGCAGCGCCTGCGGTCTCGTCGGTCTCGCGCTGACCTTCGCGGGGGTCGCGGGACCCTACTGGCCGGTGGTGGTCGCCGGGCTGTACGGCGCGGGCGCGCTGGTCGCCCCGCCGGAGCGGCCCGCCCCGCCGGCCTTCCCCGACCCGTCCGCCCAGCTCGACGGGGTCCGCGCCGACTGGGAGCGGCTGGGCGCCTATCTGGCCGGCGCCGACCTGCCGCCGGCGGCGGCCGGGCGCCTGGCCGAGCTGACCGGCCTGCTCGGCGCGCTGCTGGAACCGGGCTGGGTCACCGAGGTGCTCGCCCAGGACCCGGAGGGCGTGCACACGCTGACCCGGACGGTGCGGCAGGACGTCCCCGAGGCCGTCGACGCGTATCTGCGCACCCGCTGGTGGCACCGGATGACGCCGGGCGGCGAGCCGCCGGAGCGGCATCTGGAGCGCCAGCTCGGCCTGCTCCACGAGGAGGCGTCCGCGCTGGCGGCGCGGCTGCGGGAGGTGGAGGAGCGCCGCCAGGAGACGCACACCCGCTACCTGGAGGACCGCTCGGACTGAGGAAGCGGTAGGGGCCGGGTCCGTCGCACGCCGTTGTGCGGGGACCCGGCCCGGGCTGGGCGCCTCCGGCTGCTCCGGGACATCGAGCTACTGGAGCGGGAGGAGCCCTCTCGCGGCCGGCCTTCGTGACGACATCGCTGGTCAGGGCTGTGTCGGACCGGCCGCGACGTTTCGCGCGGAAAGGTCAGCCCAGGCGCTTCACCAGCGCGTGGTACTGGTCCCACAGCTCCTGGGGGGTGTGGTCGCCGAAGGTGCCCAGGTGCTCGGGCACCAGCGCGGCCTCCTCGCGCCAGACGTCCTCGTCGACGGTGAGCAGGAAGTCCAGGTCGGCCTCGGACAGGTCCAGGCCGTCGGTGTCCAGCGCGCCCTTGGCGGGCAGCACGCCGATCGGCGTCTCGACGCCCTCGGCCGTGCCCTCCAGCCGCTCCACGATCCACTTCAGGACGCGGGCGTTCTCCCCGAAGCCGGGCCACACGAACCGGCCCTCGTCGTCCTTGCGGAACCAGTTGACGTAGTAGATCCTCGGCAGCTTCGCCTGGTCCTTGTCCTTGGCGACGTCGATCCAGTGGCCCATGTAGTCGCCCATGTTGTAGCCGCAGAACGGCAGCATGGCGAACGGGTCGCGGCGCAGCTCGCCGACCTTGCCCTCGGCGGCGGCGGTCTTCTCGCTGGCCACGTTGGCGCCGAGGAAGACGCCGTGGTTCCAGTCGAAGGACTCGGTGACCAGCGGTACGGCGGTGGCGCGGCGTCCGCCGAAGAGGATCGCCGAGATCGGCACGCCCTTGGGGTCCTCCCACTCGGGCGCGATGATCGGGCACTGCGCGGCGGGGACGGTGAAGCGGGCGTTGGGGTGGGCGGCGGGGGTGCCGGACCGGGGGGTCCAGTCGTTGCCCTTCCAGTCCGTGAGGTGGGCGGGGGCCTCCTCGGTCATGCCCTCCCACCACACGTCGTTGTCGTCGGTGAGGGCGACGTTGGTGAAGACGGCGTTGCCCCACAGCGTCTTCATCGCGTTGGCGTTGGTGTGCTCGCCGGTGCCGGGCGCGACGCCGAAGAAGCCGGCCTCGGGGTTGATGGCGTACAGGCGCCCGTCCTCGCCGAACCGCATCCAGGCGATGTCGTCGCCGATGGTCTCGACCGTCCAGCCCGGGATGGTCGGCTCCAGCATGGCGAGGTTGGTCTTGCCGCAGGCGGAGGGGAAGGCGGCGGCGACGTACTTCGCCTCGCCCGCCCGTCGCCCACCGCCACCCTCGAACGAGGCCCTCCGGGCCTCGGGGTCGTCTTGCGGCGGGGTCAGCTTCAGGACGAGCATGTGCTCGGCGAGCCAGCCCTCGTCGCGGGCCATGACGGAGGCGATGCGCAGGGCGTAGCACTTCTTGCCGAGCAGGGCGTTGCCGCCGTAGCCGGAGCCGTAGGACCAGATCTCGCGGTCCTCGGGGAAGTGCGAGATGTACTTGGTCCGGTTGCAGGGCCAGGGGACGTCCCGCTGTCCTTCGTCCAGCGGGGCGCCGAGCGAGTGCACGGCCTTGACGAAGAAGCCGCTTTCGCCCAGCTCGTCCAGGACCGGCCGGCCCATGCGGGTCATGGTGCGCATGGAGACGGCGACGTAGGCGGAGTCGGTGATCTCGACGCCGATCGCGGACAGCGGCGAGCCCAGCGGGCCCATGCAGAACGGCACGACGTACATGGTCCGCCCCCGCATCGACCCGCGGAACAGGCCGTTCTCCCCGCTGAAGATCTCCCGCATCTCGGCGGGGTCCTTCCAGTGGTTGGTCGGGCCGGCGTCCTCCTCCTTCGCGGAGCAGATGAAGGTCCGGTCCTCGACGCGGGCGACGTCGGAGGGGTCGGAGGCGGCGTAGTAGGAGTGGGGGCGCTTGACCGGGTCGAGCTTACGGAAGGTGCCCTTGGCCACCAGTTCCTCGCACAGCCGCTCGTACTCGGCCTCGGAGCCGTCGCACCAGACCACGGCGTCCGGCCGCGTCAGTTCGGCGATCTCGTCCACCCACGAGATCAGCTCCTGGTGCCGGGTGGGGACGGGGGAAGCCGCGATGTCGCGCGCCACGATTGCTCCTCAAGGCGGGGATGTGTTGTTGACAGGCCCCGTGGGGGCTGCGACCCGGACGCCCGCCCGGGATCCCCGAGCGCTCATCCGGTGCCGACCGCACTCATTTGATCATCCGACGCTCGCGCCCATCTGTCCAGAGGGGCGCACACCTGAGCGACGTGAGGAGCGCCACGCACCTTCGCGAACGGCCGCACACCCGCCTGTTTTTTTGCGTATACGTTGGGTTCACCTGGCACTTCCTTTACTCGGTGACCGACTGCCGACCGTGAGACCATGGAACGCGTGACCGGATCCGCACGGCCCTACCGACGCGTAACTTACGGTTCCGTAGGTACGATGCCGTCCATGACTGCGTCCGCTTCCGATGCGCACACGGATTCCCCGGCCGCCGGCCGCGGTCCCGTCGCGCTCTCCCTGCCGCATCCGGTCAAGCCCAAGCTCCGTGGCTGGCTGCACCTCGGGATGTTCCCGGTCGTACTCGTCGCGGGGATCGCCCTCACCGCCCTCGCCGACTCGACCAGAGGACGGATCGCCTGCGGCGTCTACGCCCTGACGGCCTGCCTGCTGTTCGGCGTGAGCGCCCTGTACCACCGGGGCGACTGGAGCCCCCGCATGGACGGCGTCCTGCGCCGCCTGGACCACGCCAACATCTTCCTGATCATCGCCGGCACCTACACCCCGCTGACCATGCTGCTGCTCCCCGAGGTCAAGGGCCGGTGGCTGCTGTGGGGCATCTGGGCCGCCGCGGTGGCCGGCATCGCCTTCCGGGTCTTCTGGGTCGGCGCCCCGCGCTGGCTCTACACCCCCTGCTACCTCGCCATGGGCTGGGCGGCCGTCTTCTACCTGCCCGACTTCACGCGGGCGGGCGGCATCGCCGTCCTGGTCCTGGTGGTCGTGGGCGGTGTGCTCTACAGCGTCGGCGGTGTCGTCTACGGCATCAAGCGCCCCAACCCCTCCCCGCGCTGGTTCGGCTTCCACGAGGTCTTCCACTCCTTCACGCTGGCGGCGTTCATCGCGCACTACGTGGGGATCTCCCTGATCGCCTACTGACGCCGCGTGCCAGGCGGGGGCACGCCCCCGGCACGCGCCCCCGCCTGGCACGCGCTCCCGCCGGCCTGCCCGCCCCCGGCCCCCGTCCGGGTCCGCCATCAACCCCGGACGCCGGAAAAGCACCGGCCCCGAAGGGGGTGATCATGACATCCTGGCGGGGTGAACGGTCCCGAGATCCACGTCGAGTTCGCCCCCGAACTGCTGCTCTTCGTCTCCCGGGCACGCCGGTCCGGCGCCGCCCCGGCCGCCGTCGACGGCGTCTCCACCCTCGGCCACGTCGTGGAGTCCCTCGGCGTCCCGCTGACCGAGGTCGGCGCCCTCGTCGTCGACGGCCGCACCGTGCCGCCCGGACACGTCCCCACGGCCGGCGAGTCGGTGACCGTACGCCCCGTGGACCGCCCGCAGCGGGTGCCGGGCGCCCCCTTGCGCTTCCTCCTCGACGTGCACCTGGGCACCCTCGCCCGCCGCCTGCGCCTGCTCGGCGTGGACACCGCCTACGAGTCGGCCGACATCGGCGACCCGGCGCTCGCCGCCCGCTCCGCCGCCGAGCGCCGCGTCCTGCTCAGCCGCGACCGGGGCCTGCTGCGCCGCCGCGAACTGTGGGCCGGCGCCTTCGTCTACAGCACCCGCCCCGACGACCAGCTCCACGACGTACTGCACCGCTTCGCCCCCGACCTGCGCCCCTGGACCCGCTGCACGGCCTGCAACGGCCTGCTGCGCCAGGCCACCAAGGACGAGGTCGCCGACCAGCTGGAGAGCGGTACGCAGCGGTCGTACGACGTCTTCGCCCAGTGCACGGAGTGCGGCCGGGCGTACTGGCGGGGCGCGCACCACGAGCAACTGGAAGCGATCGTCAACCGCTACGTCCCGTAGGGGACGCGGACGACCGCGCGGGCGGCCGTCGCGCTCCCGTCACCGCACCGCGGCCCGCAACCGCTCCACGTCAGTGGTGGGGGCGTCGCAGGTGAAGTTCCGGCACACGTACGCCGCCGCCTCCCCGCCGACCAGCCCCCGCCCGGCGAGCAGCGGGAACTCCTCGCTGCCCTCCTCGCCGAAGGCGACCGCCATCCCGGGCGCCGTCCCCAGCAGCGCCGCCCGGCGCAGCTCCCCGTCCCCGACGACGGCGACCTCCCGCGGCCCGTCGAGGAACGCCTCCGCCACGGCCAGCCCCCACCCCACGAACCGCGGCACCCGCGGCCCCAGCGCCTTGACGACCCCCAGGGCGTGCTCCGCCGCCTCCCGGTGCGGTCCGGAGCCGGTGTGCGCGGCGTACGTCAGCAGCGCCCCCGCCGCGGCCGTCCACCCGGAGGGCGTCGCGTTGTCCGTCGGGTCCTGCGGGCGGCGGATCAGCCGCTCCGCGTCCACCGCCGTGTCGTACAGCGACCCGTCCGCGTCGCGGAACCGGGTCAGCACGTGGTCCAGGAGCAGCCCGGCGAAGTCCAGCCAGACGCCCTCCCCGGTGACGGAGGCCAGCGCGAGGAAGCCCTCGGCGACGTCGGCGTAGTCCTCCAGCACGCCCGCGTTGGCACCGGCCCGCCCGTCCTTGCTGGTGCGGGTGAGCCGGCCCTGCTCGTCGAGGTGGAGGCGGACCAGCAGGTCGGCGGCGGCGACGGCGGCCTCCACCAGGTCCGGGCGGTCGAAGTAGGCGCCGGTCTCGGCGAGCGCGGCGATCGCCAGGCCGTTCCAGGCGGCGACGACCTTGTCGTCCCGGCCGGGAGCGGGCCGCTCGCCGCGCGCGGCCAGCAGCCGCTGCCGTACGGAGCCGATCCGCTCGGCGTCGTGCACGCCCTCGTGCTGCGGGAGCTGGAGCACGGAGGCGCCGTGCTCGAAGGTGCCCTCCTCGGTCACGCCGAAGTACTGGGCGGCCAGCCGGGCGTCCTCCTCCCCGAGCACCTCGGCGAGCTGCTCGGGCGTCCACACGTAGTACGCGCCCTCGACGTGCCTGCCCGTGCCGTCGTCGCTGTCGGCGTCCAGCGCGGAGGCGAACCCGCCCTCGTCGGTGCGCAGCTCGCGGACGAGGAAGTCGGCGGTCTCCAGGGCGACCCGGCGGGCGAGGTCCGACCCGGTGGAGCGCCACAGGTGGGCGTACACCCGGCACAGCAGGGCGTTGTCGTACAGCATCTTCTCGAAGTGGGGCACGACCCACTCGCGGTCGACCGAGTAGCGCGCGAACCCGCCGCCCAGCTGGTCGTAGATCCCGCCCCGGGCCATCCGCTCGCACGTGTCGACGGCCATCTGCAGCGCGCCCTCGGCGCCGGTGCGGGCGTGGTGGCGCAGCAGGAACTCCAGCACCATCGACGGCGGGAACTTCGGCGCCCCGCCGAACCCGCCGCGCTGCGGGTCGTACTCCCGGGTGAGCCCGAGCAGCGCCGCCGCGAGTTCCTCCTCGCCGGGCACCCGGGCGTCGCCGTAGGAGATCTCCCGTCCGGCCAGCTCCCGGACGATCTTGCCGGCCACCTCGGTGACCTCCCCGCGCCGCTCGGTCCACGCCTGCTGGACGCCGGCCAGGACCTGCCGGAAGGAGGGCATGCCCTGGCGGGGCGCGGGCGGGAAGTACGTACCGAAGTAGAACGGCTCGGCGTCCGGCGTCAGGAACACCGTCATCGGCCACCCGCCCTGCCCGGTCGCCGCCTGGACCGCCTCCATGTAGACGGCGTCGACGTCCGGCCGCTCCTCGCGGTCGACCTTGACGGAGACGAAGTGCTCGTTCAGGTAGGCGGCGGTGGCGTCGTCCTCGAAGGACTCGTGGGCCATGACGTGGCACCAGTGGCAGCTCGAATACCCGACGCTCAGCAGCACGGGCACGTCCCGCCGCCGCGCCTCCTGGAACGCCTCCTCGGACCAGGGCCACCAGTCGACCGGGTTGCCGGCGTGCTGGAGCAGGTAGGGGGAGGTCTCGCGGGCCAGTCGGTTCGCCATGGGTTCCATCCTGCCCCAGTACCCGCGCCGCGCCGGACGGCACACCGCGGGCCCCCTCCCCAGGGACTTCACCCGGCGGGACACTTGACCGGCGGCCGAGGTGGGAAGGACCCGTAGACAGGCGGGCCCTCGGAGGGGGAGGGGACATGCGGGACAGTCATCGGGTGGAGGCCGAACGGCTGCTGGTGCGGGCCGTGGAGGAGGAGGTGCGGCGCACCGGCGGGCGGGTGGACGGCGGGGTCCTGCTGTCCCGGGCGCGCGGGGCGCTGGACTCGATGGCGCGCTCGGCCGCCGAGGAGTACGACGCCTACACCCGGGCCCTGGACGAGGCCGAGGCGGGCCGGCTCACCTTCCGGCAGCGCTACGCCCGCGAGGGCGCGGGCACACCGCTCGCGGTGGCAGCCGTCGCGGCGGTCGCGGCGGTGGCGGCCGACCTCGCGCTGGGCACCGGCACGGGCACCGCGATGGGCGCGGGCCTGGCGGTCGGGGTGGTGGGCGCGGCGGCGACCGTGGTGAAGGTGGCCGGCGCGCACCTGCCCGCCGCGCACCACCGGGCCGGCGCGGTCAGCCAGCCGGGCGGGCCCGAGCAGCTGCGGCTGCAGTGGCTGACGGCGCTGGAGGTGCGCGGCATCAGACCGTTCCTGGACCAGCAGCGGGTGCTCGCCGCCTCCACCGGGCGGAGCAAGCCGGGGCCGAAGCTGCGCGGCGCGGACAAGAGCGCGGCGGCGCGGGGGCGGACGGTGCTGGAGCAGTCGTTCGGGCAGCTCCCGGAGGCGGCTGGTGTGTTCGCGGGGCGGCGGCGGGAGACGGCCCGGCTGCGGCAGTGGGTGCGGGCGGCGCGGGCGAGCACGGAGACCGAGCCGACGGTGGTGGTGCTGCACGGGGAGCCCGGCAGCGGCCGTACGACGCTGGCGGTGCGCGCCGCCCACGACCTGCGGGACCACTTCCGCGGCGCGTGCCTCGTCGATCTGCGCGGGGACACCCCCGGGGAGTCGCCGCTGCCCACCCGGGACGCCCTGCTGCACCTGCTGAACCGGCTCGGCGCACCCCGCGAGCAGCTGCTGTTCCGGGAGCGGTCCTCGGCCGACCAGCAGGTCAGACGGCTGAGCGAGCTGTACCACCAGCATCTGACCGGCGTCCCGGTCGTCATCGTCCTGGACGACGCCGGCGACGCGGAACAGGTGCGCACGCTGATCCCGGAGCGGTCCGACAGCCTGGTCCTGGTCACCGCGCGCCGACCGCTCCGGTTGCCCGCGGACCTGCCCGCCCGGGTGCACCACCTGCCGGTGGAGCCGCTGGACGCGGCGGGCGCGGAGGAACTGCTGGCGTCCGCCGCGCAGGACGCGTCGGGGCCCTACGACGCCGACTCCGCCGGCCTGGTCCGGGAGCTGTGCGGCGGGCTGCCGCTGGCGCTGCGGATCGCCGGTTCCGCCCTCGGCCCGCGCTCGCCGCGCGCCCTCGCCGGCGACCTGGGCGCCTACGGCCCGGTGGAGCCCGTCGAGCGGGCCCTGTGGCTGCGCTACACCGACCAGCCGGAGCCCGCCCGCAAGCTGCTGCGCCGGCTCGCGCTGGCCGGCCGCACCTCGCTGGGTGCCGCCGCCGCTGCCGCGCTGCTGGCCACCGACGAGCCGGAGGCGACCGAACACCTGACGGCACTGGCCCGGGCCGGGCTCATCGACCACGTGCGCGGCAGCCGGTACCGCCTGCACGACGTGGTGCGCGCCTTCGCGCGGGCCCGGCTCCTCGACGAGGAGGAGGCTGCCGAGCGGGCGGCGGCGCAGGAACGGCTGATCGCCAACTACGGGGAGCTGGCCGACTCCGTGCTGCGCATGGTCGACGGCAACATGTCGACCCGCTCGGACCGGTTCGGGCCGCACGGCTTCACCTCGCTGGACGAGGCGCTGCGTTGGCTGGACGAGGAGTCCGGCTCCATCACGGCGACGCTGCGCTACGCCGAGGGCGTCGACCAGGGCGCGGTGCTCAACCTGCTGGGCGCGCTGTGCGACTACTGCCTGCTCCGCGGCGACCTGTACCGGCTCGGTGAGATCAGCGACCTGGCGCACGCCGTCGACCAGGGGCTGCTGCTGCGCTCGGTGCAGTGGCGCACCGGTATCGCGGCCCGGCAGCTCGGCGAGCTGGACAAGGCGCGGGCCACACTGACGTCCGTGGTCGACCTGTACCGGGAGGCCCACCACGACGCGGGCGCGGCCCGGGCGCTGACCTCGCTCGGCATCACCCTGCACCACCAGGGCGACCTGCCCGGGGCGGCGGCCAAGCTGCACGAGGCGCTGGACCTGCAGGCCTCCCCCGAACTGGCCACCGACCGGGCGTGGACGCTGCACGCCCTGGCGGCGGTGCAGCGCGACCGCTCCCGGCTGGCCGAGGCCCTGGGGCTGCTGGAGGAGTCACTGGTGCTGCACCGGGCGGGCGAGTCGGTGCACGGCCAGGCGTGGGCCCACTTCCAGCTCGGCCAGCTGCACCTGCGCCGGGGCGACGTGCCGCGCGCGGAGGCCGGCCTGCGGGCCGCGCTGGACCTGTACGGCCGTACCCAGGACGTACGCGGCGAGGCGTGGGCGCTGACCCAGCTGGCGCGGGCCCGGCTGGTGGCGGGCGAGGCGTCCCGCGCGGCGGAGGAGCTGCGCGGGGCGGTCGAGCGGCACCGGGACAACGAGGACGCGCGCGGCGAGGCGTGGACGCTGTACTACCTGGGCCAGGCGCTGGAGGAGACCGGTGACCTGGACCGTTCCGTGCGCGAGCTGGAGCGGTCCCGCACGATGTTCTCCCGGATGCGTGACGTGTACGGCCTGGCCTGCGCCCGGCACCACTCGGCCCGCGTCACCCGTGACCAGCGCGCCGCGCAGACCGGCTCGCTGCGCAACTCCGGTTTCGCCCGTCAGCTCCTGGTCGACGCCCGCGCCGACTTCCGCCGCATCGGCGTCGCGCACGGCGAGGCGTGGACCTGTCTGGAGCTGGCGGTGGTCGACGCGGGCAACGGCCGCACGGCGCAGGCGCTGGCCCTGTGCGACGAGGCGGTCACCCTGTTCGCCTCGTACGGCGACCGGCGCGGCGACGACTGGGCCCGCTTCCTGCGCTGCACCCTGCTGCCGTACGCCGCCCCCGGCGGGGTGGAGGTCGGCACGGCGGTGGCGCAGGAGGAGCTGGACCAGCTCTCCCGCGCGGGCCACCCGGCCCGCGACGGCCGCCTGGAGGAGGGCCTGGGCGCCTACCGGCTCCTGCTGGAGCGGGGCGTGCGGCTGGAGTCCGGCTGGCAGGCCTGGCGCCTGGGCATGGTCCCGAACCGGCACGCCCGGGAGGTCATGGGGGTGGAGGTGGAGATCGGGCAGGGGTGAGCGGCCCGGCGACGCGTCGCCGCCCGGCCGTCCACGCCGCCCGTCAGCCCTGCTGCGGCTCGGCCCGGCCGGCGTCCGGGCCGCCCGGCGCGGACGCCTCCGGCTCCGCGTCGGGGGCCTCCTTGAAGTCGACCTTGCCCATGTGCCGGTTCATGGACCGCATCAGGAACCACACGGCCACGGCCATCACCGCGAAGACGATGAAGCCGAGGACACCGGGGGTGACCTTGTCCTCGTCCACCTCGGCGAGGGTGACGAGGTGCGTCATTGCCAGGCTTGCGCTTGCGCTCATGTCAGGCATTGTCCCGGATGCCCGCGAAGAGGTCGTCCTCGGGGAGGAAGGTCTCCACGAGCGACTTCGCCAGCTCGTACTCCTCGGTGGGCCAGACCTCCTTCTGGAGGTCCATCGGCACCCGGAACCACCCGCCGTCGGGGTCGATCTGGGTGGCGTGCGCGATCAGCGCCTTGTCGCGGGTCTCGAAGAACTCGGCGCACGGCACGTGCGTGGTGAGCGTGCGCTCCACCCGCTCCGTCTCGTTCCACCGCTTGAGCCAGTCCCCGTAGGGCGACTCCAGGCCGCGGTCCAGCATCGCCTGGTGCAGGGCCTCGGTGCGGGGCCGGTTGAAGCCCTGGTTGTAGTACACCTTCAGCGGCTGGTACGCCGGTCCGTACTCGCTCTCCGGGTACTTCTCGGTGTCCGTCGCCCCTTCGAACGCCACCATCGTGATCTTGTGGGTCATGATGTGGTCGGGGTGCGGATAGCCGCCGTTCTCGTCGTAGGTGGTGATCACCTGGGGCCGGAAGGAGCGGATCTTGCGCACCAGTTCGCCGGCCGCCTTGTCGACGTCCTCCAGCGCGAAGCAGCCCTCCGGCAGCGGCGGCAGCGGGTCGCCCTCGGGCAGCCCGGAGTCGACGAAGCCGAGCCACTCCTGCTTGACGCCCAGGATCTCGCGGGCCTCGTCCATCTCCTTGCGGCGGACCTCGTGGATGTTCTCCTCGATGTAGGGGTCCCCCTGGAGCTTGGGGTTGAGGATGGAGCCGCGTTCCCCGCCCGTGCAGGTCACGACCAGCACGTCCACCCCCTCGGACACGTACTTCGCCATGGTGGCCGCGCCCTTGCTCGACTCGTCGTCGGGGTGGGCGTGGACGGCCATCAGTCGCAGCTGATCAGTCAAGACTCGATCCTCGGTTAAGTCGGCGCCCCGGTGTCTTCAGGCGCGGTCCAATGGGTGCCGCCCCGCAGGGGCATCCATGAGGGGCGGCGGTCGGGTGATGGGCGGGGGCTTCTATAGTGACCGAATCGGGGGGGCGAATAATTCCGGGGTCCGGCTCCGGGCCCCACCGGGACGTCCGGCCCGCTCCTGCCGAGAGGACGATCATGAGTACGGCGACGACGCGCCCGCCCGAGAGCCGTTACGGCCGCTCCTCGGACGCCCGGGCCGACCGCACGCTCAAGATCGTCGGCGCTGTCCTCGGTGTCGCCCTGCTCGCGCTGATCGGCTGGTTCGGCTACCACTACGTGGCGCAGAGCGAGATCAGCGGTGAGGTGATCACCTTCGAGACCGGCGAGAAGTCGGTCAAGGTCCACCTCGAGGTGCACAAGGATTCCGGCGTCAGCGGTTACTGCACCGTGCGCTCCCAGGCGGAGGACGGCGCCGAGGTCGGCCGGGCCGACTTCCGCTTCACCGGTGAGAAGACCCGCTTCGACGAGGTCGTCACCCTGCGCACCAAGGCCCGGGGCTCGACGGCGGAGCTGCTCGGCTGCCACGCCGACTGACCCGGACCGCCCCGGCCCGGTCCTCGCCGGATTCCGTCGCGGCTGACCTGCGCCGACGGGAAACTGGTGGCTTATGTCCTCCCCCTTTGGCCACTCAATTGTTAGGCTCGTGGTTTCGCCCTTCCGTGGAGGAACATGCTCCTGGGCAGGGCGATGCTTTGTATTCCCAGTACGGACGAGGAGCACCTGTGACCCAGACCAGCGAGAACGTCACCTGGCTGACCCAGGAGGCGTACAACAAGCTCAAGGAAGAGCTTGACTACCTTACTGGTCCTGCGCGCACGGAGATCTCTGCCAAGATCGCCGCGGCGCGTGAGGAGGGGGACCTGCGCGAGAACGGCGGGTACCACGCGGCGAAGGAGGAGCAGGGCAAGCAGGAGCTCCGCGTTCGCCAGCTGACCCAGCTCCTGGAGACCGCCAAGGTGGGTGAGGCGCCGGCGGCGAACGGCGCCGTGGCGCCGGGCATGGTCGTCACCATCGCCTTCGACGGCGACGAGGACGACACCCTGACGTTCCTGCTCGCCTCCCGCGAGTACGCGAGCGCCGACATCGAGACCTACTCGCCGCAGTCCCCGCTGGGCTCCGGCGTGACCGGTCACAGGGTCGGCGACGACGCGGAGTACGAGCTGCCGAACGGCAAGAAGGCCTCCGTCAAGATCCTCAAGGCCGAGCCGTACAACGGCTGACCCCGCCCCCTCCCGAGGGACCTCGACGGGCCCCGGCGTCCCCGTGACGCCGGGGCTCCGCCATGCCGGCGGCCGGGCCGCGTCGGGCCGGCCACCGGGCTCCGTCACGCGGTCGCCGAGCGGTACTTGCGGACCGCCAGCGTCCTGAACACGAGGATGATCAGGACCGAGTAGATCAGCGAGGCCCACACCGGGTGCTGCATGGGCCAGGCCCCGGAGGCGGACACCCCGGGGTTGCCGAACAGCTCGCGGCCGGCCTGGACGGTGGCGCTGAACGGGTTCCAGTCCGCGACGTGGCGCAGCCAGGGCGTCATCTGGCTGGAGTCCACGAACGCGTTGGAGACGAAGGTGACCGGGAACAGCCAGATCAGCCCGCCGGAGGTGGCCGCCTCGGGGGTGCGGACGGAGAGGCCGATCACCGCGCCGATCCAGGTGAACGCGTAGCCGGCCAGGAGGAGCAGGCCGAACGCGGCGAGCACCTCGCCGAGGGAGGTGTGGGTGCGCCAGCCGACCAGCAGGGCGACCACCGCCAGCACGGACAGGGTGAGCGCGGTCTGCACGAGGTCGGCCAGGGTCCGCCCGGTGAGCACGGCCCCGCGGGCCATGGGCAGGGAGCGGAAGCGGTCGATGAGCCCCTTGTGCATGTCGTCGGCGATGCCGGCCCCCGCGCCGGCCGTGGCGAAGGTGACGGTCTGGGCGAAGATGCCGGCCATCAGGAATTCCTTGTAGACGTCGGCGTCGGTACTGGCGCCGATCTTCATCGAGCCGCCGAAGACGTACGTGAAGAGGACGACGAACATCACGGGCTGGATGAGACCGAACAGGACCATCTCCGGGATCCGGGTCATCCGGATCAGGTTCCGGTGGGCGACGACCAGGGAGTCCTTGACGGACTGGCTGAAGCGGTTACGGGGTGCCTCGACGGGGACGGTGTCGGTGACGGCGCTCACTGGGTGGTCTCCTGTTCGCTCTCCTGGCCTGTTCCCCCGGACTCGGCCACGTGACCGGTCAGGGAGAGGAAGACGTCGTCGAGGGTGGGGCGGCGCAGGCCGATGTCGTCGATCTCCATGCCACGGCTGTCCAGCTCGCGGATGATCTCGGAGAGCAGCTTCGCGCCGCCGGTGACGGGGACGGTGAGCTTGCGCATGTGGTCCTCGACCGTGGTGTCGCCCTTGCCGAAGCCGCGCAGCACCTCCGCGGCGGCCGGGAGGTGCTCGCGCTCGTGCATCACGACCTCGACGCGCTCGCCGCCGGTGCGTGCCTTCAGTTCGTCGGAGGTGCCCTGGGCGATCACCCGGCCGTGGTCGACCACCGCGATGTCGTGGGCGAGGTGGTCGGCCTCCTCCAGGTACTGGGTGGTGAGCAGCAGCGTGGTCCCGCCGGAGACCAGTTGCTTGATGACCTCCCACAGTTGCTGGCGGTTGCGGGGGTCGAGGCCGGTGGTCGGCTCGTCCATGAACATCACGGGCGGCGAGACGACGAGGGCGGCGGCCAGGTCGAGCCGGCGGCGCATGCCGCCGGAGTAGGTCTTGACGGTCCGGTCGGCGGCGTCCAAGAGGTGGAACTGCTCCAGCAGTTCGGTCGCGCGCCGCTTCGCCGCCTTCGCGCGCATCTGGTGGAGCCGGCCGACCATCTGGAGGTTCTCCCGGCCGGTCAGGTATTCGTCGACCGCCGCGAACTGGCCGGACAGGCCGATCGAGCGGCGTACGGCGTCGGGCTGTTCCAGCACGTCGAGGCCGGCCACGAGCGCCCTGCCGCGGTCGGGGCGCAACAAGGTCGTCAGGCAGCGGACGGCGGTCGTCTTGCCCGCGCCGTTCGGCCCGAGCAGGCCCAGGACCGTGCCCTCGGGGACATCGAGGTCGACGCCGTCCAGAGCCCTGACGGTGCCGAAGGTCTTCACCAGGCCCTCGGCGTAGATGGCGCCAGGCATATGAGTCTCCACGTCGTCGGGGATTCTTCGGGAAGCCTAGATTTGCCGTTCTGGTCCCGCTTTGTCGATACGTCCGCGTAAGCGTGCGCCGCGAGTACGGCGATCCGTCGACCACGCTATCGCGATGTATCGCGTCGGACAATGGGGGTCACCCGGACGAGTGACCGGCCGCCCGGCGGACCTACCGCATGACCGGGTAGCCCGCGTCGCGCAGCGCGCGGCCGACCTCGGCGCAGTGCTCGGGACCCTTCGTCTCCAGGTGCAGTTCGACCTCCGCCTCCGTGAGCCCGAGCCGCGGGTCGGTCCGCACATGGCTCACGTCCAGGACGTTGGCGTCGACCGCCGACAGCACCCCCAGCAGCGTGGCGAGGGCGCCCGGCCGGTCCGTCAGCCGCAGCCGGACCGCCAGGTAACGGCCCTGCGCCGCCATGCCGTGCCGCAGCACGCCCTGCATCAGCACCGGGTCGACGTTGCCCCCGGACAGCACCGCCACGACCGGGCCCTCGAACGACCCCGGCTCGGCCAGCAGCGCCGCGACCGGGCTCGCCCCGGCCGGTTCCACCACCAGCTTGGCCCGCTCCAGGCACAGCAGCAGGGCCGCCGCCAGCTGGTCCTCGGTGACCGTGCGCACCTCGTCCACCAGGTCCCCGACGATCCCGAACGGCACGTCGCCGGGCCGGCCCACCCGGATGCCGTCGGCCATCGTCAAGGGCTGGGCGAGGGAGACCGGACGCCCGGCCGCCAGCGACGGCGGGTAGGCCGCCGCGCCCTCGGCCTGCACGCCCACGATCCGCACCCCGGGCCGCAGCGCCTTCACCGCGACCGCGATCCCGGCCGCCAGCCCGCCGCCGCCGACGCCCACCACGATCGTGCGGACCTCGGGGCACTGCTCCAGGATCTCCAGGCCGACCGTGCCCTGGCCCGCGATGACGTCGGGGTGGTCGAAGGGGTGGATGAACACCGCCCCCGTCTCCCGCGCGTGCTCCTGGGCGGCGGTCAATGTCTCGTCGACGACCTGGCCGTGCAGGCGCACCTCGGCACCGTAGTCCTGGGTGGCGCTGATCTTGGGCAGCGGGGCGCCCTTCGGCATGAACACGGTCGAGGCCACGCCCAGCAGCGAGGAGGCCAGGGCCACGCCCTGCGCGTGGTTGCCGGCGCTGGCGGCGACCACGCCGGCGGCCCGCTGCTCCGGCAGCAGGCCGGCGATCCGCACGTAGGCGCCGCGCAGTTTGAAGGAGCCGGTCCGCTGGAGGTTCTCGCACTTGAAGTGCACAGGAGCGCCGACCAGCTGGGACAGGTGCCTGCTGCCCTCCACCGCCGTCATCCGCGCCACGCCCGAGAGCATCTTCTGGGCCCCGCGCACATCGTCGAGGGTGACGGAGCGCGAAAGGCCGGCCGTGTCGTAGCTCATGGCGTCCAGCATCGCAGTTCACGGGCGGCGCCCGTTTCCGTGCCCCCCTGTCCGGGACCGGCTTTGCACAGCGCCGCTACGCCCCGGGCCCGGGCCGCGTACCCTGTCCCCCAACCCAGCAGCCCTTCACGAAGTGAGCCTCCGGCCATGCCCACAACACCTGAAATGTCGATGGACATGACGACCGCCGGTGACCCCGGTCTCCTCGACACGTTGCAGCACGAGGTGGCGGTGTTCGCCCGTCGTGCCGAGCAGACCCGGCTCGGCGGCGTCGGGCAGGTGCGCAACACCATGGACCGCGCCGCGTATCTGCTGCTCAACCGCCTGGACAAGGAAGGCCCGATGGGCGTCAAGGCGCTCGCCGCGAGCATGGGGATCGACTCCTCGACGGTCACCCGGCAGGTCGCCCCGCTCGTCGACGCCGGCCTCGTCAAGCGCACGTCGCACCCCGAGGACGGCCGCGCGGTCGTGCTCCAGCTCTCCCGGCGCGGGGTGGCCCGGCTGGACGAGGTGCGCTCCTCCCGCCGTCAGCTGATGGCCGAACTCACCCAGGACTGGGCACCGGAGGAGCGCGAGACCTTCTGCGCGCTCCTCACGCGCTTCAACGGCGCCCTGTCCGCCCGTATGGCGCCCCAGGCGAGCACCGGCACGGGAACACCACCGGTCTCCTGAGCACCGGCACGGGAACACCACCCGTCTCCTGAGCACCGGTACGGGAACACCACCCGTCTCCTGAGCACCGGTACGAGGACACCGCCGGGGTCTGCTGGGCACCGCCCGGCAGGGCCGCGTACGGCGGACGCGTTCCCGGCCCTTGACCGCCGGGCCGCGCCTGTCCTCAGATGAGAGCGGCGGGGTCGCCCGGAGGCGGGAGGCGCGGTGCGCGAACGGCACGCGGCGCGAAGTGCCCGCCGGGCCCGTGAGTTCGAGGCGTTCGTGGCGGGCGCGGCAGGGCGGCTGCTGCATGCCGCCACCCTGCTCACGGCCGAGGCCCCCCACGACAATCCGCGCGCCCGGCACCTCCTGACGCTCTCCCTCGCCCACACCTACGCGCGCTGGGACCGGCTGCGCGACGACGACCCGTACGACCTCGCCCGCCAGTACCTCGCCACCCGCTTCGCCCGCGAGACCTGGCACCGCCACCGCCTCCCCAAACGCGCCCGGACGCGGCCGGGCGGTCCGCCGGCCGGCCCGCTGGCCGGACTCAGCCCGCCCGAACGCCTGATCCTGGTCCTGCGGCTGTACGAGGGAGTCGCCGAGGAGCAGGCCGCGGCCCTGCTGGGGATGGGCCGGGACCGGGTCCGCGCGGTCTGCGACCGGGCCACGGCGGCCCTGCTGCACGCGCCGGCGGGGCCGGTCCCGGCGGCGGCCCCCGGGCGGGCCCGCCGCCGGGCGGCGCGCGCCGCGGGAGCACCCGGACGCCGA